>NZ_JABXHF010000085.1:0-15656 GCF_013393565.1 Virgibacillus sp. | reverse complement strand
TATACCCTGCAGTTGTTAGCTTTTTTGTGTAGTAATCTTGTTTATTTTCTTCTACTTGTTCAAATAGTTTTTTCGTATTTATAGGTGAAACCCATTTACCAAATGATGATTTTAGTGTATTCTTGTCCATACGGATTATCCTTTACTTTTGGATTTGGACAGGAACCACCTGTACTTCCATTGTAAAGGATTTTTTTGTATCATGAACACGTAATTATTGAACATTTTCAGTATTTTGAATCATCAGGTTTAATTAATGCAATGCTAGTGATTTTTGATAAATAGGATAAAGAAACAATGCCTGCTGATAATTCTTCTTGAGTCATATTACGTTTCGTTCGCTGCAATTTAATAATAGAACCTATGTCTAACAAATAGATAGTCACCTCCTAGATACGACTTATATTAACTCCTATTATACTAGTGAATTGTAATAATTTGTATTGGGAAAAAAGTGTGATTTTTCTAGTATATGCTTTGTAAAATAAGGTCTGTTTACACTGCATTTTCTTTTTCGGGGAAAATGCGGGTTGTTGTTTACACAAATGGGTATTTCATCTATATTTTTGAGAATGATAATACAAATATATTCATCCAAAGTTATTTACAAATTTAAAGAAAAGAAGAGAGTTATGTCGTTTTTTTAAAATGGAAAGATAACTAACTGGGGAGGATTTAAAACAAATGTTGCATTAAAAACCAATAAAAGTCTACATAAATAGAGTTCTGGAAATAAAGAGGTGATAACTATGTTGAGAAAAACTTGACACATACCTCAAATTTTACTTTATATAAGAATTTATGATATAATTGAATAGTTTTTCTGATATGTGCGAAATATAGTATGATTTAAGAATATATTTGCACGAAGAAAGGCGTCGTCATATGGTAAGTGAAAGCTCAAAAAGTTTCGGGAAAATATTACAAATGCAAGTTGTTCTTATTGCCGCTTAAAGCATAAACAAAACATGTTCGGCTTTCTAGTATAAGCAAAACGATGGCGTTTATCGCTAGAAAGACTTGGCGATAGCCAAGCTTTTCTAATACAATATGAATCCTCATATTCTTCTTTTCTTACTTTTTGAGTGTTACACTATGACAAAAGCATTAAATATTCCTACAAAATAGAGGAGCGTACGTATGCAATTAAGAGAAGATATTCGTAACATAGCGATCATAGCTCATGTGGATCATGGTAAAACAACGTTAGTAGACCAGTTATTAAAGTATTCTGGTACTTTCCGTGAGAATGAGCATGTGGATGAACGAGCGATGGATTCTGGAGACATTGAACGAGAACGAGGAATAACGATACTGGCTAAAAATACAGCCATTAAATATAAAGATACGGCAATTAATATTTTAGACACGCCAGGTCACGCTGATTTTGGTGGTGAAGTGGAACGGATCATGAAAATGGTGGACGGGGTAGCATTAGTGGTTGATGCTTATGAAGGTACGATGCCACAAACACGCTTTGTACTAAAGAAAGCACTGGAACAGAAGTTGACCCCGATGGTTGTGTTAAATAAAATTGACCGTCCAAATGCGAGACCAACGGAAGTAGTAGACGAAGTATTAGATTTATTTATTGAATTAGGAGCAGATGATGAGCAGCTTGAGTTCCCGGTTGTCTATGCTTCCGCGTTAAATGGTACCTCAGGGTATGAAGCTGATGAGCAGGAAGAAACAATGGATCCGGTTTTTGAAACGATACTCGACCATATTCCTGCACCAATTGATAATCGTGATGAGCCATTACAATTCCAAATTACATTGCTTGATTACAATGACTATGTAGGTAGAATAGGAATTGGTAGAGTTGTACGAGGAACGATAAAAGTTGGTCAACAAGTTGTAATTCTGAAAAAAGATGGCACGCAAAAATCGTTTCGAATTACCAAACTGTTTGGATTTATTGGCTTGAAACGGATTGAAATTCAAGAAGCCTTATCCGGAGACGTTGTAGCAGTTGCTGGGCTAGAAGATATTAATGTAGGAGAAACGGTTTGCCCGCAAGATCATCCAGAAAGTTTGCCATGGTTGCGCATTGACGAACCAACCTTGCAAATGACGTTTCTTGTAAACAATAGTCCATTTGCTGGCAAAGAAGGGAAATACGTTACTGCAAGAAAAATTGAAGAACGCTTGTTAAAACAATTAGAAACGGATGTAAGTCTGCGTGTCGATCCAACGGATACACCAGATGCATGGACTGTATCGGGACGTGGGGAACTGCATTTGTCTATTTTAATCGAGAATATGCGCCGTGAAGGTTTTGAACTGCAGCTATCTAAACCAAAAGTAATTATTAAAGAAGTGGATGGCGTGCAATGTGAACCCGTTGAACGTGTACAAGTGGATGTGCCTGAAGAATATACAGGCCCAATTATGGAATCACTCGGTTCCAGAAAAGGCGAAATGCTCGATATGGCAAACCAAGGAAATGGACAAGTACGCTTGGAATTTAAAGTGCCTTCTCGTGGACTGTTGGGCTATGCGACTGAGTTTATGTCACAAACACGTGGTTATGGTATTTTGAACCATACGTTTGAAGGTTATGAGCCTGTTATTAAAGGGCAAGTAGGTGGAAGAAGAGAAGGTGTACTTGTTGCTTTAGAAAATGGAAAAGCCTCCACTTATGGGATTATGCAGTTAGAAGATCGGGGTGTTATTTTCGTCACACCTGGAACAGAAGTATATGCAGGTATGATTGTAGGGGAACACAATCGTGACAATGATTTAACTGTAAATATCACAAAAGAAAAGCATTTAACCAATGTCCGTTCTGCGACGAAAGATCAAACTGCGACGATTCGTAAATCACGTAATATGTCATTGGAAGAAGCCTTGCAATATTTAAATGAAGATGAGTATTGTGAAGTAACGCCTGAATCCATTCGACTACGGAAAAAGATTCTTAATAAAAATGAACGTGAAAAAGCAGCGAGAAGAAAATAAATAAATGGTTTTAACGACCGTTTTCTGGAACAGATACATGTAATACTTCTAAAACACCGAAAAAGAGGACTTTTTCGGTGTTTTTTGACACTATAGAACCCTGTAAAGCAGCTGATCGCAGGAGCTTTAACATTTAACCAAGAGTAAAATGTGCCATATGTAGAAGTGGTATGTTAAAAAAGTGTATGTTATCATGAGTAAAGAAATCTTTATCGAACTTACATTATTCTTTTGTAACTTCAGCTACCTATTTTGTTCTCCATAAACAAAACAACTAATCAGCTGAAGTTGTAATGCCTAAATAGGATACGAGGAGTTAAGAACATGCAAAGATTATGGAAGCGCGTTCGTTTTTTGTTTACGTTTCACCGATCCATTCCTTTCTTTAAGGATTTTTTTGCGTCCAAAGAGGTAAGTTTGACTAAAAAAATTTTCTTTGTATTGCTGATCTTAGGATATTTTATTTTTCCATTTGATATTATCCCTGATTTTATCCTAGCATTTGGGATTATTGATGATGTGTCCATTGCTATATTTTTATTGCAATGGATGGTAAAAATGGCACCAGCAGCAATGAAGGAAAAATACTCTTTTTAAAGCAGCAAAACAGTCACAGCCCTTATTTTAGATGAGAGACGCGGAGCATCCGTTTAGTAGTTTAGCGAATGGAACGAATCAACGTAGAGATGAAGGAATTATGGGAGGTAATGAACCGATGATGACCTATCGTAGAGCAATGAAGTGAAGTCACCTAGTTGCTAAGCGATGGTGCCGGACGTAAGTCTTCGGTTATTTCGTTAGCCACAAGCACCTGACTTTATACTTTTGTATAAAAACCGCCTTATTTTCATATTAGACGGTGACTTGAAGGGTCATACTTAATGGTTTCTTAAACGATAAACCTGTAAAAGAAGCAGACATCTTGGTTAGAAATATCTGCTTTTCGTTTATCTAAAAAGGTTTGTCAGTAAGCGATAGAATTTATTCGTTACTTTCTTCATCATCGTCAGGAATGTATTTAGTAAAATAAGCAGCACAAATAAGGAAGACAAAAGTAAGCCCCCAGGAAACAACACCACTCCATTGGGTATTTATTCTTAATCCAACTACTAAGATAACTGCACTTAAACCAACAAAAAAAACTGTTAAGTAACGTTTCACGAACAACACCTCAATTACAAACTTCAACCTACCTTATCCTATGGAAAAGTATAAATTTCTAATCTTCATGGAATAGGTAAGATGGCAGCTTTTCCATAACCATTTGACGCTAAACCAAATTTATAAACAATCAGTGGGGATGAAAGAAAATCATTCCTGATTGAAGATTCACTTTATATGTACATTGTAGCATGTGAAATTGAAAAATGAACCTAAAATATCATGCAGAAGCGTGTCAATGCTCCACTTGAAGTGGATGCGTTTATTTCGCACTATAGGAAGTATATCGTTTTTAGGGTTTATCGTATAAGCAAAACGACGGCATGTCATCGTCAACAAAATTGACGTAAATCCCAGTAAGATATAAGGTGCTGTAAGACGAACGCTTTAACTATGGAACTGCTAGATAGTAAGCAGTATTTCCTAAAAATGATCCCATATCTTTTATGGATATGGGATCATACACTTGATTCAAACATCTACATACAGTGTAATAGGAGTTATTGACCAGCAACGTCGCGCTTTGTAAAAACAATCCATGACAGTAACATGAAAATGGCATAGTATACGACTAATACGGCTATAGAAAAGCCCATCGTATTATCTTCAAGCATGAGGAAGTTTCCATCCATATATTGGCTTAAGTCTGTGTGCGCGAACAAAATATATTTCGCCCATTCTTTATCAGCGAAGAAAGTAACAATGGAGCTTGCCCCCATCATAAGGAAGATAGCAATACCTATTGCCAATGAACTATTACGGAAAACAGCAGAGATCATAAACGCAAACGTAGCCATCATTACCAGATTCACAAGTTTGAAACCAAAGCTAGTAAATATATTAGCTACTAGCGATACGGTTTTAAAACCATCTTCTCCTTCTACCACAATAGAAGGGTTCCAGTCGCCAATTCCAAAGAAGATTGCTCCAAAAATCCACATGAGTACGAGTGCGAATAGTGCTGTATAAAGGGCGAATAGTAAGACGGTAATATATTTGGATAATAGGATGCCACTTCTCCTGATGGGACGAATTAATAATAATTTAATCGTGCCCCAGCGAAATTCGTTAGCAACAATTCCGGCGGCAATGATAATCGTAAATAAACTAACAATCGATAGCAAAGATATATTTTCATCAACAAAAGTCCAAGCTGTATATGGAGCTGGTTGGATATCATTTTCCAAGTAATAATTATTTTTAGCAATGATGGAAGCTTGGTAGTCCTCCGCATTTCCCATACCTTCTAGATCTTCCATCTCTTTCTGTAATTGTTCATTTTCTTGTTTCATCTCTTCACGCCAATTGTCACCATCATACTCGCTTTTTAGCCCATCTAAACTATTGGTTAATAGAGCTAAACCTAATATAAGAACGGCTAAAATAATATACATGATCCAAGTTGATTTACGAATAAAAATTTTCCCTTGTTCATTTTGAATTAGCTTTAACATTCTACTCAATCGTATTCTCTCCAATCAGTTCAAAGAATTGATCTTCTAGCGTGCCTTTTGCAACATTGACTTGATAAATGTCACAATCATTTTCTACTAATCTTTTAACAACTTCTGGAACTTGCTCTTTTTTACAGCGAAAAGATAAATTACCATCAAGTTCAACGGATTCCAGCTGGAAAGCTTCATTTAAGGTTTTCATTGCCTTATCCATTGGAGTAACTTCAATATGATGAATTACTTCTTCTTTGTCTGTTTCCTCACCGACGTTTTGAATTTTAATGATCTCTCCGTTTTTAATGACACCGATACGATCACACATTTGTTCAATCTCAGAAAGCAAGTGACTAGAGATAATAATTGCCACGTTCTCTTCTTGGGCAAGTTTACGTATATGATCTCGTATTTCTCTGATGCCGGCTGGATCTAATCCGTTTGTTGGCTCATCCAAAATGAGTACGGACGGATTATGTAAAAGCGCTTGCGCTATTCCCAGTCGTTGGCGCATTCCTAAAGAATATCTACCGACCTTTTCATTAATTGCTTTTTCAAGACCGATGAATTTGACTACTTCATGTATCCGTTCTTTTGTTACGCCTGGCATCATCCGAGCATAGTGTTTTAAGTTTTGCCAACCAGTTAAAAACGGGTACATTTCCGGATTTTCAACGATGGCACCGACTTCTCGTACGGCATCTTTAAAATTGGATTTTATGCTGTTTCCTTGGATCAGGACGTCGCCCTCTGTAATACTCATTAATCCAACCATCATGCGGATTGTGGTCGTTTTACCAGCCCCATTTGGTCCGATGAAGCCAAATACTTCCCCCTTTGGAATGGAAAAGGATAAGCCTTTAATAATTTCTTTTTTGCCAATTGTCTTTTTCAAATTGACTAATTCCATTGCAGCTGAAGACATTATGTAACCTCCAATTTATTTAGTTAATAGTACGTACGATAGAAGTGACAAATTTGTTTCAAAAAATCCCCAGTTTGTTCAAAATATTATTTGAACAAACTGGGGAACGTGATAAAAAGCTTAATCTTTTAGTTCGGGATTATTGTACTTTGCTTCTTTTACGCGCGTCTGACGATACCCACCAGCGATATCAGCTTGTTTGAAGTCTTTGCTGTAGTGAACTTCTTGCGCATCTGTTAGCTGTTTATTTTTAGTTGGTTGATATTGCGTTTTTCGCATGTAAAAATCCTTTCTATAAACATTTCTTATGGCTTATTTGAGTAAAATAATTAGTTTTGCTATTGTTACTCATATGTTAACCATTCCCTAATTACAAAAAATCAAACATAGAAAAGAAATTTGCGTTATAATGTGGTAGGATAATGTGCTCATACAAAAATGATGAAATGGAAGAAAAATAAAACAACTAGAGCATGCAAAGGAGCATATAAAATGAAACGAAAAGGAATTATTTTCATAGCTGTTTTTCTAATTGCGTTTAGTTTACTTGCAGGATGTAACGATACTACGGCTAGTGAATCTAAAGGGCATGAAAAAAAGGCGGCAAAAGTAGATAAAAACCCCCCCCCGAAACAAGAGATTTCTATTGCTGCAATTGGAGATATGCTAATTCATAGTCAAGTGTATGAAGATGCAAAAACGGAGACAGGATATGATTTTACACCAATGCTAAAAGAAGTAAAACCGTACCTTGAGGATGCTACGATAACCATTGCAAACCAAGAAACGATGATTGGCGGAGAAGCGATTGGCTTATCTTCTTATCCAACATTTAATAGCCCGTTTGAGGTAGGGGATGCTTTAAAAGATGCTGGCGTTGATGTTGTAACATTAGCGAACAACCATACCCTTGACAAAGGGGAAAAAGCTATTCAACGTGCTATCGAGCATTGGGAAAAAATTGATTTGATGTATACAGGTGCTTATAAAAATGAAGAGGATCAATCTAAACTGCGAATCCTTGAAACTGCAGAAGGCATCGATGTAGCTTTTCTTGCTTATACGTATGGAACGAATGGAATTCCTGTTCCTGAAGGGAAAAACTATCTAGTAAATGTAATAAATAAAGAGCAGATGGCAAAGGAAATAGAAAAAGCGAAGCAACAAGCTGATGCCGTCATACTAAATTTACACTTTGGAACGGAATATCAAATGCTACCAAATGAAAATCAAAAGGATCTAGCACAATTTGCTGCTGACCAAGGAGTGCATGCAGTCATTGGTCACCACCCGCATGTGTTGCAGCCTGTTGAATGGGTTGAAGGAAAAAACGGCAATAAAACGTTTGTTGCGTACTCATTAAGTAACTTTTTATCTGGACAGGACGAGCTGTATCGTCGATTTGGCGGAATTTTGAAGTTTACTTTAACGAAAAGTGAGAATGAAGAAATAGAGCTTCATACACCCGCATTTTTACCGACCTTTGTTCGTTACAAGGATGAAGCGGACTATCAAGTGGTACCAATGAAACAGGTGACAGATAAAGAATTAGAAGGTGCGAAAAACTATTATAAAGAGATAACGGGTCATATGCGGAAGTGGTTGCCAGAGTTAGAGATTATTGAACCGTAAACGTGCTGAAGGAAGAGGTGGGGGTTTTTTGCAAACATATCCTTGGTTTTTCTTGGATAGTGGTTGATTGTAAATGAGTAACTTGACACGGCTTGAAATAGTGTTTCTTTTGGGAGTGTCGGTTTGACCCTGACTACCAGTACTTATCTTTTATTAGTAAGATAATCAATTAATCATAAATATACAGAAATATCAACGTTTCTCACATTGTGGGAGACGTTTTCTTAACGGTTTCGTAAATCTTTCAGCCCGGTTAAATAAAAACGGCTCATAAGTTTAGTTTCCCGACCACCAAATCACAACATAGAAGGGGGCATGTCCGATAAAGACAGGAATAGTTTAGCACATACAACATGGAATTGTATGGAAAGTATAAAAAAGATTTTTGGGCAGATAATTCGAGATGTGAACGAAAAGGTGTAGTTACTCATGATGCAAATACTTGTTCATCACATTCATATGTTGGTAAGTATACCACCTAAATGAAGTGTATCCCAATTTATGGGTTATTTAAAAGGTAAAAATAGCCACATGATTTTCGATCATCAAGCCAATCTTTTAATAACATAATATTCTGATATGTTATTTTTGATCTACTATCCATGGGAATAATCGTTATGTTCAGGTATAAAGAATTGTCAGTCTTCATTAACATATCATTTATTTTATTCGCAGTGTATATCGTATTTTACTTATTTCTATTTATTAAGAATGAATTAACTGGTAAGGAAATTCATTAAATAGGTTTATTTGAAAGCGAAAAAGAGGCCACTTTATAAAGTAGCCCCTTTTTCGCTTTTAAGCAACTATAAAAATAACTAGAATAACCCTGGAAGTGGATTCAAGATAGTTATAAACTTCATTGTCGTCATCTAATACTTTATATAAAATATTGATTTGTAGTAGAGTCTTCAATAAAATGATCTTTATTTTATAATGTTGCTCACTTCCATCTTCAAAATAAATAAATTATTACAAATGTGCCTTACAAAGTAGCTTATACGAATATTTTACAAACTTCAACTATAAAATACAACCGATATTTGATATGATTATTTTACCCGTGTTTGCATGAACGAGTAACTTGAAAAATAAACTAGTATATGCAAAAAGCAAAACGAATAGGTTTTTACGGGATAAATTTGAAATAGATTGTATTATAAAAAGGTTTATATACTGCTTGCTTGCATTTGCAAGTTTAGTAGGAAAATTGATGAACTATGGAAAGGTGATTAAACAGTATGGAATGGAAGAATATTTACCGAGGTATGATAATGGGAGCCAGTGATGTTATCCCAGGGGTAAGCGGGGGGACCATGGCTGTATTATTAGGTATATATGATCGACTCATTGCAGCGATTAATGGATTTTTAAGTAAGAATTGGAAACAACAATTAGGATTTTTAGTTCCACTAGGAATGGGTGTTGCCATTGCAATATTAACATTAAGCCATGTGATTAATTGGTTGTTTAAACATTACGCCGGACCGACACAGTTCTTTTTTTTAGGGCTAATTCTTGGTATATTGCCATACTTGTTTTATAAAGCAAATGCTAAAGAAACATTTAAAGGAAACCATATTTTGTTATTGCTAATAGGAATGGTTCTTGTTGGGTCTATGATGTTCTTAAATACAGGAGAGCAAACGATTATTACAAACTTGACTACTTCAACATATCTATTGTTGTTTGCTTCTGGAATTATTGCCAGCAGTGCTATGATTTTACCAGGAATTAGCGGCTCATTTTTATTATTAATTTTTGGTGTCTATCGCACTATTACAAATGCAATTACGGAATTTAAACTCGACGTGTTGGTTGTTACTGGTTTAGGGGTTTTAATTGGACTCGTCTTCATGAGTAAAATGGTCAATTACTTTTTCAAAAGATATACGATCGCTACGTATGCTATCATCATTGGTATGGTAATTGGTTCCATTTTTGTCGTATTTCCAGGTTGGCCTGCTTCAATAAATTTAGGTTTGCTTAGCATCGGTGCTTTTGCAGCAGGTCTTACTGCGGCTTATGTATTAGGAAGAGTCGAGTATGTGTAAGC
Source organism: Virgibacillus sp. (assembly GCF_013393565.1). Lineage (NCBI taxonomy): Bacteria > Bacillati > Bacillota > Bacilli > Caryophanales > Bacillaceae > Virgibacillus > Virgibacillus sp. The sequence continues at coordinate 5,473 of NZ_JABXHF010000085.1, read as the reverse complement.
AGATTATAAGACAAATAACCGAAGAGACGCTACAATGAACATTAGCTACGGAAGGGGGATGAAAGAATGGAACGTTTAACAACGGAAGCAGCTTTTCAAGACACAATTAAAAGTGACAAGCCTATCATTATTAAATTTTACGCCGATTGGTGTCCAGACTGTAAACGCTTGGACATGTTTATTGGTGATATTATGGACGAATTTAATCAATATGCATGGTATGAAATAAACAGTGATGAAGTGGAAGGTATTGCACAAAAATACGATGTGATGGGCATTCCAAGCATCCTTATTTTTCAAAATGGCGAGAAAAAGGCTCATCAGCATAGCGCCTATACGAAAACGCCGGAATCGGTTAGAGAATTTCTTGAGCAACAATTAGGTTAATACCAAACGCGTGGGGCACCCGTTCAGCAACGTAGTGAATGGAATACATTAACGAAAGATAAAGAAATTATGTCACTAAAATAGGGGTATGCCGACGATGGGAAGCAAGCCCGTTTTTAGGGACCTTCCTCTTAGCCACGAACCAATGATAACTTTGCTTAGGGCATGAGGTGAAGTGTCCTAGTTCTGGGCGCTGTAGCCAGACGTGGCTATTTTGATTTTATAATTTCCCATACAATAAAAAAAGAGGCTATTGCTCCAGGCGATAAGCCTCTTTTTCTATGTGAAGGATCGCATTGCTCAAAGCTACGATCTTTATTAGGAGAAAGTAGTTGTAGAAAAGCATTTTCATAGAAACCGATAATTCCCCAAATGATAACTTCTAAAGCCGTGCAATACGAGTTAATGCAACGTAAAAGACCAAGTGCTTTGGGGTTCTTCTATATATAATGTTGTATTGGCTAATAATAACTTCGATTTGGCGGGAAGTTTATAGTACGTAGAAAGAAGCTTATTCATTAGATTTATGTTTACCTGTTCAATAATTTGTTCGTTTATAAAAGAAGTAGGATGTGATTTCTCATAACCTTTTTCCCATTCAATAAGAAAGGGCATTGGATCATCTGCTTGAGGAAATAACATTTTCCAAGTTAAGGGTGTTCCATCCGATTTCTCTCGCCTTCCTGGTATAGGCCCAATTGCAGGAATAGATGCTTGTTGGAAATAGGCATGGAAATCTTCCATGTCATTCGTTCTGAATGCGATTTGCACCACTCCTTCTTTATCTTGTTCTAGCTCTTGGACAAGTTGTACGATTAACGGATTACTCGCTTTTTTTGCTCGTTGTTCATCAAAAACGCCAAGCCATTCTATGTAGCAATCATTGGCAAAATAAGCTAAGTAATTATGTGTCCCCCAATTTTTATGCTCTCCTCCTGGAACAATTTCTACATGATATTTGCTAGAAAAATCCTTTGCTGCTTGCTTGGGATTCTTTGCACCAATAACGATATGATCTAATGCCAGCATAATGATACCCCTTTTCTTAACTTGATTAGTTTTTAAAGCTGATTCAGTTACACAAAAGGAAGAATCGTCGTAATTTTAAGGATTCTTAGTCCCACACGTATCTTTACATAACATTTCTTCATGCTTTGTACGATTTTCCATATTATCCAAGAAAACAGTCTTTTGAATATTCTGCTACAACTAAGTATAATAGAAAAAAATGAACTTTGGAAGGAAGATGGAAAATGAGTAACCCAGTATTAAAAGAATTCCCGCATGAAATCCATACAGAGAGACTACTTATTCGTTTGCCTCTTCCAGGAGATGGAAAAGCTGTTTATGAAGCCGTTCAATATAGTAGACGAGAATTAAAGCAATGGCTTCCTTTTGCTCAAAAAGAGCAAACATTAGAAGAAAGCGAGGTAAATGTACGGGAAGCACAAATTCAATTTTTACAACGAGAAGATTTACGTTTTCATATTTTCGATAAACATACGAAAGTGTTTTTAGGTTGTACGGGGTTACATCGAATAGATTGGAGCATTCCTAAATTTGAAATTGGTTATTGGGTTGACACTACACATCAAGGGAAGGGGATTATTTCAGAGGCGGTTAAAGCTTTAATGACCTTTGCTTTTGAAGAATTAGGTGCAAATCGAGTGGAAATACGTTGTGATGAAAAAAACGAGCGTAGTCGGGCAATTCCTGAAAAGCTAGGTTTCTCATTAGAAGGAATTCATTATCATAATGCAAGAAGTGTGGACGGCATAAACTTATGCAATACTTGTGTGTATTCTAAATTAGAATAGAAACAGACAGATTGGTAAAGATTTGATATGTTAAAAGAGACATCAATCATTCAAATTATTCTGCGGGATGCATTGGCGTACACTTTTTAAATATAGATAGAAATCATACAAAGCAGGTGGAGAAATGGAACAACCACGTATATTAATTGTAGAAGATGAACAGAAATTAAGTAGAGTGCTGCAATTAGAATTAGAATATGAAAATTACAAAACAGAAGCGGTATTTGATGGGAAAGAAGCGTTAGCAAAGATGGAACAGCAGAAGTGGGATTTAGTGTTGTTGGATATTATGCTTCCAGAATGGAGTGGGTTAGAAGTATTGCGTAGAGTGAGAAAATTTGACCAAACAACACCAATCCTTTTGTTAACGGCTCGCGATCAAGTACATGATAAAGTGAGTGGTCTAGATTTGGGGGCAAATGACTATATTACGAAACCTTTTCAGATTGAAGAACTATTAGCAAGAATTCGTGTACATTTACGGAATCCGATAAAAAAACAAACAGAGGATGAACAGGTTGGAGTTGGAGATTTACTTGTACATGTAAAGAGCAGAGAAGTCACCCGGGCAGAGAACCAAATTGAATTAACACCACGCGAGTTTGATTTATTAGTCTGCTTATTAAAGAATAAAAATATTGTCCTAACGCGTGAGCAGCTGATCGAACAAGTTTGGGGCTTTGATTACTATGGAGATACCAATGTCGTCGATGTTTATATTCGCTATTTACGGCAAAAAATAGATAAAGGCTTTGACCAAGCTTATATTCAAACCGTTCGCGGAGTTGGCTATACGATAAAGGATATGGAAACATGACATTAAAAACAAAAATTCAACTATTCACAGGCATTTTTATGCTTATTCTTACTCTGATTATAAACGCTGCTATTTATATGTTGTTTTATAAAGTTTCTGCAGATGGTGACTTACAAAATTTAGCTGATCAGACGGAGCAATTAGTAATAGCCATGAAAGAACAGCCAGATGTTATTTCTAACAAACTATTTCGCTCGTTTGCACCGGCCGAAGGAATGATTCGGGTAGTCGATCAAGATGGAACCATATTTATTTCTGCTCAACAATCAGTACAATATGATATTCCACTTGACTTTAGCTCCAATGAGTCACAGGCTATCGTGAAGCAAGGGAGTGAGCCTGATGTTGCTGTTATCTCCAAACCAATTATTTGGGGAGCAGGGGAACGCGCAGGGGAAGTAGTAACACTTCAGGTTTCCACGCAGTTAACGCATTTGAATAGTACGATGCGGACGTTATTTACGGTTCTTTTAATTGCTACGGTCTTCATGTTAGTGCCTATCATTATCGGTGGGAATGTACTCAGTCGATTTTTATTAAATCCGATTAAATCTTTAATTCAAACGATGCGGGAGAACATGCAAGAAGCTACTTGGAAGAAGATTGATGTTCAAAATCGCTCCAAAGATGAATTGTATGAAATGGAAAAAACATTTAATGCAATGATTGACCATCTAAAAGATAACTTTGAGAAACAGGAGACATTTGTATCGGATGCTTCTCATGAACTAAAAACACCTATTTCCATTGTGAAAAGCTATGCACAGTTAGTGAAAAGAAGGGGAACGGACAATCAACAGCTCGTTCAAGAATCGATGGAGGCAATCGATTCTGAAGCAGATCGAATGGGAAAGCTAGTTGAACAAATGCTAGCATTAGCAAAAAACAAACATCATGCAGCTAAGGAACAAGTGCATATAGTTGCGTTATTAGAAGAGACAGTAACTACTTTCCAAATAGCATATACGAGAGAGATTACCTTTAAGAAGGATGTAAGTGATGAAGTTGTGCTAACAGGAAACAGGGATCAATTGGAGCAAGTATTTTATATCTTGATTGATAATGCTTTGAAATATAGTGAAGATAAGGTTGAGATAGGTATAGAATTGGAACATAAACAGGTGCTTATTAAAGTTCGTGACTATGGTTCAGGTATTCCAGAGGCAGAACAAGCACGCATTTTTGATCGGTTTTATCGTGTGGATAAAGCGAGAAGCAGAGATACTGGCGGGACGGGGCTTGGTTTATCTATAGCTGCTGCCATTGTAAAAGAGCATCAAGGCGAAATTACGGTGCAAAGTAAGGTTGGGGAAGGTGCTACGTTTGTTGTCACTTTTCCCATTGTCTAAAACTTAATCTCCACATGCAATCTCAGCAAATTTTAATGTTACTAACAGGAGTTTCTCAGCTTAATGAATTATTCTAAAGAAAAGGCTGAAGGAGGGTGGCTATGAAAAGAAAAAAGATGTGGGTTATTATAGCCAGTGCAATAGCAGTAGTTGGCATTGGTTTTACTGTTGTTTATTTTGGAGGTACTGCTTCCAAAGCGGCTATTACGAAGGTGGAAGCAGAGAAAATTATTTCAAGCCAATACCCTGGATCGATAGAAGGAGATATTCAAAAAGAAGAAAATAACGACTACTATGTTGCAAGTATAGAGCATGAAGGAAAACAGTATGAAATAAAGATTCATGAAAAAACTGGAGAAGTTATCCAATTAAACGAAGTATCTGCTGAAAATAAAGCCGATCACAATGCCTCTGAGCAAAAAGAAAATAACGTTACAAAAGGAACAGAAAATAGTGAGCAGGGGAGTGAACGAGACAAAAAGCAAGATAATAATGCTGGACAAAATGTTGTCATAAGTGAAGAAAAGGCGAAAGAATTAGCTTTAGAGGAATTTGCTGGTACGTTTGATGAAATAGAACTAGATGAAGAAGATGGACGCTTTGTCTATGAAGTAAAAATTGTTCATGGGGAAGATGAAGCAGAAATCACGATTGATGCATTTACAGGGGAAATCTTGTTTACAGAAATAGAAAGAGAAGATTAACTTATATGGTTAGGGCATTAGCGTGAACGAGGTATTCAAAAAACGCAAAGTGAAAATGTATTAACAGATTATATATGAAAGAAATCGTTCACAGTTCCAGCTATAGTCGGTAGATACCTATTCTTTTGACAAGGAATTGGGGTTATCAAATTTTAAAAAGAAAAATAGCCCTTACCCATTTTTATGGTGGTAACGATCATCTTAGAGAGAACAGGGGGCTATTTTTTTGTGTTTACACTATAGGAAAGTATAAAAGTATAAAGGTTTATAGTATTTGATTTGTCAAATTAAGCGAGACAACATGCTTTTATCAAAATCCTGACCGACATAATCTATGAAACACTCCATTGGTGTTTTGTATTTCAATGATTTCCTTGGTATGTTATTCCGTCGGAGTGC
>NZ_JABXHF010000084.1:0-15902 GCF_013393565.1 Virgibacillus sp. | reverse complement strand
CGGCAACAACACCTGCATCCTTAACTACGGTTAGCAGTCCCGTGACCATGCCAGCAATGCTGTTGACAATTCCTTTTTCAAAATCATCGACAGCTTTATTAACACTACTGACAACGTCCATGACACCTTCAAAGAAGTTCGTATATTTCCTTTTTACGTTTCCGGCCAAGTTATTGTATTCATCATCTGCATTTTCAAATCTTTTTACTTTGGAATTATATAAATCCCATAACTCGTCCATATTACGTTCTAGCTTTTTTCTGGTTGCTTCAATACTCGTTTGGATTCGCTCCATATGGCGTCGGTTGATCTCACTTGCTTCTTTTTCCGCATCCGTTGGGTCATCAAACATACCGAAAAATGAAGAAGGTTGCTGATAGCTTTTGTTTAGTGCCTTAAACAGATTATCGGTAATACCGCCCTCTATTTGCTTTAGATTCGCCCAAATATCATTACGATCCACACGCATCATCGTATTTCTTGAAATGGGTGAAATAAATCTTGTAGTGTCTGTTACGTAATTTTCAAATAACGATAGTAAGTCATTGATCTGTGTTTCATAATTTGCAATTTTTTCTTTCGAGGTGCTAATGTTCTGATCCCATGCTTCAACACTTTTCCCCTCATTTGTTTGCATAAAGGTACTCACTTTATCAAGTGAGTCGTCCATTTTTTCTAAAGCACGCTTATATGTCCGAAGTTCGCCAATAATATCGTCTAAAACCCCATAATTAATTTGTAAGTCACGCTTCACAAACTATCCCCCTTCTCCCTATAAATTTAACCCCTTGCTTTTAAAACATTTCCGTTTTCTTTTTCTATATTAATTCTAATGGTAAAATAACCCATACACCAAGCATCTTTTTTCCTTGTTTTTACATAGGTGTTTTTTACTACTTAAACTTTTTTAATCTTTATTTGAATATATAAAAACACCATCTCTTGTAACTAATTTCATCTATAGTTACAGAAGATGGTATCGTTAATAAAAAAATGATGTGCTCACTTCATTTTATCCACACATCCATAATGCATTCAAAAGGCAAACATTGCCCAGCTAGACTTATGTATTTATTTTGTTTATTAATACTGGTTATCTTACCTTTTACTTTATAAAAATCATGTTTATCAAAATACTTTAATTCGACAGTTAAATCATTTGCTAAAGCCATCAGTAATTTTGTGTTTATTTCCTCTTTTTGTTGTTCATCCAAAATCGGCTTCTCGTTATAATCCTGTTCTTTCCACATCTCTTGAAGCATCTCTATGTGTTCCGGCATCATAATAGATGTCCATTTTATTGTACCTCGATCATTAACCATTATGAAACAACCTTCTTTCTTACTTTTCCAGCAGATAAAATATTTTCAATGTTAAATATTCGCACTTGTTTACGATAAAAGCAATAGGCTAAAATACTATTTTCCTTTATTTCCAATACACGTACGTAGCGCTCAGTCACTTGGTTATTGTTATCCATATAGAAGATGATGATCTTTTGCTTGTTATCTAAAGAATTTTTAAATAATCCTAACATGACTACACCAACTTAGAACATTTGTTCTAAGTATATCATAAAAAGGAACAAATGTACGTGTTATTTTATGGAATACAAATAACCACCTCCCCGTAACTCGTTTCTGGTTACAGGAGGTGGTTTGAAACATACCATTAATATAATGTTTTCAACTAATGCTTACTAGATTTATTTTTATCAAATAAGTGCACAATGAATAATACGCCAAAAACTACAATAGGCCCCACAGTTAATAAATAAAGCCAATCTTTTTCAATTTCAAATATATTAACTAAGTATAATACCAAAAACACATAAATAATTGTAGTCAATAATTTCATGATAGCAACTCCTAAAACGCAATATCTATCCATCCATTATTAGGATATTTATCCCTTTTTTCAATTTGTTTAGCAATCGCTAACGCCGCTCCTGCTGCCCAAGCTAATTTATGAGCTCCCAAAGCTTTTAATCGGCTTACGACTGTTTTCGTGAAAACTCTTTGAGCTTCTTTTTTACCTTTACTTAGACGAATGAAAAAAATAATAATGCGTGGTTACGAACTAACAACTCCCAAAACAGATGGATCCATCCGCTTAATAAGCATGGAACAATCCGTTATGGACATGCTACGAAAAGTCGTTCAAGAAAACGATAAACATAAAATGCAATATAGAACTTTAATTGAAGACTATCACGACAAAGGTTTTGTATTCGCAAGAGCAAACGGGTTTCCTATTGTTACAAAGACAATTTTAACCAGAATGAATCGTCTCATGCGAAAAACAAGTATAAAAAAGTATGCTACACCTCACATTTTTAGACATACTCATATTAGTATGCTAGCCGAAGCTGGTGTTGATATTGCTACAATCATGAAGCGCGTTGGCCATGAAGATATTGATACTACTATGCAGATTTACACACATGTTACGGATAAAAATGAAAAAGGATGCAACCGAAAAGATATCTAATCTTTACGGAAACATCCTTGGAAAAACAACTTTTTTAAAAAATGTGAGGTTTTTGTGAGATTTTCTCCAAATATCACCTAACCAACACTTATAACCCTTGATGCATCAGGGGTTACGGGCGATGATTTACATCATGCCGCCCATTCCACCCATGCCGCCCATATCAGGCATTCCGCCACCAGCGCCGCCGTCTTCTTCAGGCTTGTCAGCGACTACCGCTTCTGTCGTTAAGAACATTGCAGCTACAGATGCAGCGTTTTGTAGTGCAGAGCGAGTAACTTTTGTTGGGTCAACGATACCAGCTTCAACCATATCTACCCACTCACCAGTAGCAGCGTTGTAACCAACACCTACTTTTTCACCTTTTAGACGCTCAACAATGATAGATCCTTCAAGACCAGCATTGTGTGCGATTTGACGTACTGGTTCTTCCATAGCACGGCGTACAATGTTAGCACCAGTTGCTTCGTCTCCTTCAAGGTTCAATTCAGTTACTTTGTTGTAAATATTCATGAATGCTGTACCACCACCAGCAACAATACCTTCTTGTACAGCAGCACGTGTAGAGTTTAGCGCATCTTCAATACGTAGTTTACGCTCTTTTAGTTCGGTTTCTGTTGCAGCTCCAACTTTCACTACTGCTACTCCACCAGCTAGCTTAGCTAGACGCTCTTGTAGTTTTTCTTTATCAAATTCTGAAGTTGTTTCTTCAGCTTGCGCACGGATTTGTGCAACACGCGCAGAAATTGCTTCTGGATTTCCAGAACCTTCTACGATTGTAGTGTTTTCTTTTGTAACTACTACTTTAGCAGCACGACCTAGTTGATCCATTGTAGCGCTCTTAAGATCTAGACCAAGGTCTTCTGTAATAACTTCAGCGCCCGTTAGTGTAGCAATATCTTCAAGCATTGCTTTACGACGGTCACCGAATCCAGGAGCTTTAACAGCTACTGCGTTAAATGTACCACGTAATTTGTTAACAACAAGTGTAGCTAACGCTTCGCCTTCTACATCTTCAGCGATCATCAATAAAGGTTTACCTTGCTGAACAACTTGCTCTAGTACAGGCAATACTTCTTGAATGTTACCGATTTTCTTATCTGTAATTAGAATGTATGGATCTTCTAAAACAGCTTCCATTTTGTCTTGGTCTGTTACCATGTATGGAGAAGCATATCCACGGTCAAATTGCATACCTTCTACTACTTCTAACTCTGTGTTAAAACCTTTTGATTCTTCAATGGTAATAACACCATCGTTACCAACACGTTCCATTGCTTCAGAAATAAGGTTACCTACTTCTGCATCATCAGAAGAAACTGCTGCTACTTGAGCGATAGATTCTTTGCTTTCGATTGGCTTGGAAATCGTTTTTAGTTCATTTACTGCTACTTCAACAGCCTTTTCGATTCCACGACGAACACCAACAGGGTTAGCTCCAGAAGCAACGTTTTTCAACCCTTCACGAATCATGGATTGAGCGAGTACAGTTGCTGTGGTTGTACCGTCACCAGCAACATCATTTGTTTTAGAAGCAACTTCAGATACGAGTTGTGCACCCATATTTTCAAACTGATCTTCAAGCTCAATTTCTTTTGCAATCGTAACACCATCATTCGTAATAAGCGGTGAACCGAATTTTTTATCTAATACAACGTTACGTCCTTTAGGTCCTAATGTAACTTTTACCGCATCCGCTAATGTATCTACACCACGTAGCATTGCGCGACGTGCTTCTTCACTAAACTTAATTTCTTTAGCCATCGATAAATCCTCCTTTTATTGTTCAAGTTACCTATTATTTATCTATTCTTATATCGAGATTAGCTTACTACAGCCAGGATGTCATTTTCACGAAGAATTAAGTATTCTTTGCCTTCGTATTTCACTTCCGTACCGGCAAATTTTGAAAAGATGATACGGTCTCCTTCAGCCACTTCTAAGGCAACCTTTTCATTTTTTTCTGTTACACGCCCAGAACCAACTGCAACTACTGTACCTTCCTGTGGTTTCTCCTGTGCAGAGTCAGGAAGTACGATACCGCTTGCAGTTTTTTCTTCTTGTTCAACAAGCTCGATAACAACGCGATCTCCTAGTGGTTTAATCATGTGTAGAAAGCCTCCTTAATTCTATTCTTATATTTTTATTAGCACTCGAATCAAGTGAGTGCTAATTCCAATTATTATAATAAATAATTCCGGAGAAAATTGCAAGTAGGAAAGCATAATTTTTTAGAAAAACTTGGCTTTTCGCCTAATCTGTATGGCAAAAGCTATTGTTTTCTTACAGTGTAAAATAACATACACATAAGAGAGCAAGAGAATTCATACATCATCAATCTTTCTGTTATATAGAAATTACGAATATATGATAAAATAACATGTACATTCTATGTTATCGTTACTCATTGTGATAATTCAAATATAAATACTTCAAAATACGTATTATTTCTCATGCGTTAAAATACGGTTCTAACAATAAGGTTTTCTCCATCCCTCTTGTATTTCCAAGAAAATTTGATTCATTGAAATACAGTTTTTCCTGACCTAATAAAGATGTGGGGACACTTTATGAATGAATTTACATGAAGTATATCTATTCCCCCACACGTGACATAAAGGGAATATATGATACGGGCAGATCATTTATTATTGAACATGAAGCCATTTTTTACGGAGAATATCATTTTTCTCATACGAAAAACTTAAAATAATATACGTAAAGATAAAAATAGAAATGTATAGGATCATTGAGGAAAAAAAATCTTTATGGCGAAAAAGCACCGTCGTTGCTTTTACACTATAAACCAAAAAATCCTCTACGATCCTAGTATTAGAAAAACTGGGCTTACCGCCAGTTCTTTTTAGCGGAAGCCGTGGTTTTCCTTCTACTTAAACCTTTAAACTTTTAGTACAAGAAAAGGAGTCGTTGTACGTTGCCAAAAAGATATTGGTGGGTTATTATTAGCTACATTATTACACAATTTTCGGTTATATTAACTGGGAGTATCGTCTATACCGCATTTCCTGTTTCCAAATTAGAGGCATCCATTTATGGAGGGGTAATTAGTTTTCTATTAGGTCTTATTGTTGTACTACTATTAATGCGACCCGACTTGAAACAAGGATTACAACAGCGCGACGGTGCATCAATTTGGGGTATCATTACTTGGTCTATTTTAGGTACATTTATGGCTATATTTAGCCAAGGCATCGCAAATTTCATTCAGATAATGCTTCTAGGAATCGAACCCGGTTCAGAAAATACACAAGGAATAATGGCAATGGCTCGTGCTGTTCCTTTGTTTGTAATTATTCCAGTTTTGACTGCTCCTATTTTAGAAGAAATTATTTTTCGCAAAATTATATTTGGAAATCTATATAAACGAACGAATTTCTTTATTGCAGCGCTCATATCTGCGGCTCTTTTCGCGATTATTCATGGCGAACCACAACATATTTTAGTTTACGGAACAATGGGGCTTGTATTTGCTTACTTGTATGTGGAAACGAAACGAATTATCGTACCCATATTTGCTCACATGGCTATGAATGGACTAGTTGTTATTGCGCAATACAATCTTGATCCTGCAGAGATAGAAAAGCAACTAAACGAGCTACAAACCGTCCTTTTATCATAAGTTACCTTGCATACGCGCACGTCTATGCTACCATTAACTTATAGGATTTAATAAAAAACGTTACCAAATCTTTATGGTAAACGTTCTACTTACATGTAGTATGAAAAATAGGCTTTGGTTGGAGGCTTAAAATATGAAGATTTCTCCCAAAACAATGGGAATTATCTACCTTATTATGGGAGCATTTTTCACTTATGTTGCTATTTTAAGTGTAGACGAAACAATGTGGAATATAACAACAATGGTGTTAGCATTATTCGCCACACTGGAGACAGGTGTAGGCATCCGCTTAATCGCCATTCATATTCGACAAAAACGCAACAATAAAACATAAGATTCACAATTCGATACGCTCTATTAACATTTCAAACGCTTAAGAATGAAGCAATATGATTTTTAATTTTATTTGTTTATCCATTATGAGCTAGTGAGGAAGGAATTAAAGTAGATAGATATTGGAACTTTAGCTGATGACAGCTTTTTTGTACAGGGGAAGGTGAAGCCCCGACATGCACGAAGGCTCATTATGTATATCAGCACTCCCGTATCTTGTAAAGAGCTTGTTTATCTGATACTTTATCCTTTTCTATAATGTTAGAAAAACTTGGCTTGCCACCTAGTCTTATGGTGAAAAAACGCTGTCATTTTTCTTACACACTATAAACCTTGAAGCTTTTATACTTTCCTATAAGTACAAAAAATGATGTCTCCCCTTCAGGAAGCCATCATTTTTTGCGTGTTTTCCTCTTTTACACTTGAACTACCTCAATCCATGGGTACTTCCTCTTCTTCATCCTCTGTAATTAGAGGATAATGTTTTAAGAAATAAACTAATGCTTGTAACTCCACAGCTAGATCGATATGATGTACGCGGATATGCTTTGGTACAGTTATTCTTGCTGGCGTGAAATTGAGTATCCCTTCCACTCCCCTATTAACCAAATGATCAGCCATAGGTTGTGCCTCACTTCCAGGAATAGTCAATATGGCCACTTTAATATCACCCAATCTATCCTCTAATTCCTCTATATGATAAACAGGTACATCACTAACCATCGTGCCGACTTTTTCAGGGTTACTATCAAATGCCATTTTAATCGCAATATTATTATTCTTCATAAAATTATAATGTAAAAATGCAGTACCTAAATTCCCAACGCCTATTAGTGCAACCTCTGTTGTTTCATCTTGATCTAATGTTTTCCGAAAAAATTCAAGCAAATACTCCACATTATAACCGTACCCTTTTTTACCTAGAGCGCCAAAATAGGAAAAATCTCGGCGAATGGTAGCTGAATCTACTTTTACCGCATCACTTAATTCTTTAGAAGAAACACGCTTTTTCCCTTGATGATTTAAATTATTTATGAATCGATAATATAAAGGTAATCTTTTAGCAGTCGCTTGAGGTATTTTATTTTGCTCCATCATTTTATCATCCTCCACTTCAACTATTATATTTTAATTTTCTACAGCATGCTGTTACCAATTTCTTGACTTTACAGTTAAAAATTTTTCGTAACCTATTGTGTATCGCTTACATAATAAAGCGACTAAAAAAGTATCCTTTCCTCTTGATATAGATTTCGAGTTAAAACTGCATCAATACTTTTGATCCAACTTTCCTAACCTAGAATCATTCGGGGGATTTGGTTTTAATTACTAACTCTCTTTTATTTTAGCAGAAAACTGGAAATAAGTCGTGACTTAGTTCACAATTGTATTGATTGATTTTAGGAAAGTAAGATACACTAGAAGAGAGATGGGGGTATATTATGATACGAATGCAAATGAACGGTCTTTCAAAATCATTTGGTGCTGATGAAATTTTATCAAATATAAAGCTAGAAGTAAAAGACCATGATCGAATAGCTATCGTGGGAAGAAATGGCTCCGGAAAATCAACATTATTAAAAATAATGGCAGGGGAACTAAGTTATGACCAAGGTGAATTATTTATGCCTAAAGACCTTACTTTGGGTTACCTAGCTCAACATACTGCACTAGAGTCTGAAAAAACAATTTGGCAGGAGATGCTTACTGTTTTCCCTGAATTAACGAAACAAGAAAAACAACTGCGAATAATTGAAGAAAAGATGGAACAGGCAACAAGTTATACTTCTGAAGCCTATGAAAAACTATTGCATGATTATGACCGTTTACGTCACGCTTATGAACAAAATGGCGGATATACATATGAAGCGGATATAAAAGCGGTATTAACAGGGTTGAATTTTCATTTGTTTGACTATGATACACCTATTCAAACGCTAAGCGGCGGTCAAAAAACACGACTTTCATTAGGAAAGCTGCTATTAAAAAAACCACAATTACTCATTTTAGATGAACCGACCAACCATTTAGATATTGCAACGTTAAATTGGCTAGAAAGCTACATAAATAGTTATCCTGGTGCGATAGTAGTCGTTTCCCACGATCGTTACTTTCTAGATAAAACGGTATCTATTGTGTATGAAATAGCTCGCCATCAAACAAAGCGTTATGTCGGAACATATAGCAAGTATTTAGAGCAAAAAGCGCTTGATTTCGAAAGAGAGTGGAAAGAATACGAAAAGCAACAGACTGAAATCAAGAAAATGGAAGACTTTATTCAACGTAATATTGTACGAGCTTCAACTACAAAACGAGCACAAAGCAGAAGGAAACAACTAGATAAAATGGATAAAATAGACAAACCATTAGGGGATGAAGCCTCTGCTTCTTTCTCGTTTCAAGTAAGCCGCCGGAGTGGCAACGATGTGTTGAAAATAGATAATTTATTATTTCGATATCCGAATGAAGAAGAAAATTTATTCCAAAATGTACATTTGCAAATCAATCGCGGAGAAAGCGTGGCTCTAGTTGGTCCAAACGGAGTTGGGAAAACGACGCTACTAAAAATTGTGTTGGGAAAATTAAAAGCGATCCAAGGGACTGTACAGCTCGGAACAAACGTACAAATCGGCTACTATGACCAAGAACAAGCAAACTTAAACTCTTCTAAAACCGTGTTAATGGAATTATGGGATGACTATCCAACCACAAATGAAAAAGATATTCGGACTGTTCTCGGTAATTTCTTGTTTTCTGGTGAAGATGTATTAAAGCCTGTAAATGCATTAAGTGGCGGTGAGAAAGCACGCCTGGCTTTAGCAAAATTAATGATGCAACAAGCTAATTTTCTAATTCTTGATGAACCAACCAACCATTTAGATATTGATAGTAAAGAAGTACTCGAAGCTGCCTTAATAGATTTTCCTGGTACGATTTTATTCGTTTCTCATGACCGTTACTTTATTAATAAGATTGCTGATCAAGTAGTTGAAATGCAAAAGGTGAAAACAACCATTTACCTTGGCGATTACGATTATTATTTAGAAAAAAAAGCGGAGGAAGCTGAATTAAAACGATTAAACGAATCATCCAATCAAAGTGAACAAGCTCCCGCTTCAGAAAGAAAACGCCATTTTGAACGCGATAAGCAATTACAGCGCGAGCAAAGAAAGAAAAAAAGACGAATTGAAGAACTTGAAACTGAAATTGAACAGTTAGAAAACGATATAGAGCAGCTAGAAAGTCAGATGGAGTTACCAGAAATCTTTCAAGACCATGAAAAAGCATTAGAATTGTCAGAAGAAGTCAATCGCCGTAAACAAAAAGTGAACCTCTTCATGGAAGAATGGGCAGACTTACTAGAAGATTAACTTACCCACATGACTAAGTCATGTGGGTAAGTTTTATTTTATATTATATTATATTATATTATAAGAAAGCCATAAAGAATTAGCGATAAGCCAAGTTTTTCTAATACTATAGAAAATCCTGTTGAGTTCGAAGCACCACTTATCAGAAAAAAGTACCATCTTAGGATATATCATGGATTTCACAACTTTAAACGATTAAATAAAGTGGGAAAACTCCTACTATCAGAGGTTTCCTTTATACACATGTGGATAACCCAAACCATTTAATTTATCCACATGTTCTATTTAAATAAATAATCATTTTGAATAGAGTTTTCCACAGCTATCCGATAAATAACTCCAAAACCAAGCATAGAAGCCATTACAGAACTACCTCCATAACTTATAAAAAGTAGCGGTATTCCTGTTACCGGCATAATACCTAGCGCCATACCAATATTTTGAAAGACGTGAACAAGCAATAAACTCATAAACCCAAAACAAATATAAGCGGAAAACGGGGAGTGGCTATAAATAGATAAGCCAATCATTACTAATTTATATAAAAAGATAAAGTATAAAAAGATCACAAGTGCGCCGCCAACGAAGCCGAAACTCTCCCCGATGATGGAGAAAATAAAATCCGTTTGCGCTTCGGGAAACGACACTTCCTGACTCCCCATTCCTTTACCAAACAATTGACCAGACCCGAGTGCCATAAAAGCTTGATTAAAATGCCAATTTGCATCACTTGCTTGTTGAGATGGATCAAACCAAGTTAGTATGCGATCTATTTGATATTTTTGTCCCTCGCCGACTAGCTGCTTTGCTAAATCAGGAAATTTTACAATAAAAGCTAGCGTAGCTCCAGCAACAGAAGTGATACTCACAATTAATGTCGTTAGTATTTTCCAATGAATACCTGAAAGGATAATGATAACCCCAGCTATAAATAAATAAACCATTGACGTTCCAAAATCAGGTTGCTTCATAATTAGTGCCACAGGTACAGCTACCACGGCCAAAATTTTAATAAGCAGTTTAATATCGGATTTAATGCTTGGTTTAATAAATTTTTCTTTATGCTTTTGAATAACTGTAGCCATATAAATGATGGTCGTTATTTTTGTAAATTCGGAAGGTTGTATTGTAGCAACCCTTAAATTAAACCAACTTTTTGCTCCATTTGTATATGGTGCAATACTTTCTGGGCTAATTAGTAACACCAAGAGTACGAATACACCAAATGCATAAATGTATCCACTTGCTTTATATATTTGCTCCATATCTAAGTATTGTATAGCTGCAACGATACCAATTCCGACCGTAAACCAAACTGCTTGCTGCAGCATAAAGTTTGTGCTGTACTGTTCTAACTGTTGTGCATTATAGATCGAAAGCAAACTGACACATACAAGTAATATAAATATAGAGATTAAATCTGTTTGTATATAATAGGATTGCTTTTTTGACATTGCTTATCACCAAATTTCTGCTTTTACTCTAACATTATACACACGGAAAACCCTATCTTCATGCAGTTGCTCCCAACGTTTCTCATATGTTATTCACACTATCCACAGCATTGTTTATATATATCCACAAACATATGCACAATAAAGCTATTACTAGAACACTATTCTTAACAGTTATTCACATACTTGTGGATGGTTGTGGATTACTTTAACAGCATGGACGCTCGAGCATTTAAATCTAGTCCAGACCTTCTCCCTTGCTCAAAAGCAATTGTACCAGCAGCTGCAATCATCGCAGCATTGTCTGTACATAAAGAAAGTGGCGGAATTTGTAAAGGGATTTGTAAGTTGGCAAATTCCTGCTGTAAAGAAGATCGAAGCCCTTTATTAGCCGCCACACCTCCAGCTACGATGACTTGTTTTACATGGTACTCTTTAGCTGCACGTACTGTTTTCATGGTTAATACATCTACTACACTAGCTTGAAAGCTTGCAGCAATATCTTCTGCTTTTAACGATACACCACGTTGTTTTGCATTATGAATTGTATTTGTAACCGATGATTTTAATCCACTAAAACTGAAGTCATAACTATCTGGCTCCAACCAAGCTCTTGGAAAATCAATCGTTTCTTCTCCTCGTTTTGCTAACTTATCAATTTCGGGACCACCTGGATAAGGTAGATTTAATAGCCTTGCTACTTTATCATATGCTTCTCCCGCTGCATCATCTCTTGTTTCGCCAATGACTTCATACTCACCATGCGCTTTCATAATTACTAACTCTGTATGCCCGCCGGAGACGATCAGTCCTAATAAAGGAAATTTAAATTCATCCTGCAAGCGATTTGCATAGATATGACCTGCTATATGATGTACACCAATTAATGGCTTATGTTTACTAAAGGCCAGAGCTTTAGCTGCATTCACACCAACTAACAGTGCTCCCACTAGACCTGGTCCTTCTGTTACAGCGATCCCGTCAATTTCACTCCAACTAATAGCTGCTTGTTCCATAGCTTCTTCTAAAACATATGTAATTTGCTCTACATGATGTCGGGAAGCAATTTCTGGGACAACACCACCAAACCGCTTATGGCTTTCAATCTGTGATGAAACGACATTGGACAAGATTTTTTTGCCATTCTTGACAATTGCAACTGCCGTCTCATCACAACTTGTTTCAATACCTAATATTACTACTTCTTTACTCATTTATATTCACCCACATCACAATTGCGTCCTCCTGATTATCTGTATAATATTGCTTTCTAATGCCACCAGCTACAAGCCCAAATTTGCGATAGAGCTTTTGAGCAACAATATTAGACTTTCGCACCTCTAATGATAAACGACGCACTCCATAGATAAGTGCATATTTAAATACATGTCGGAAAAGCTGTTCACCTAATTTTCTTCCACGCTGAGATGGCAAAATAGCAATATTGGTTATTTGTGCATCATCAAAGACAATCCATATGCCTACATAACCGACAATCTCTCCATTACATTCAATAATAAAATAATGGCCATATGGATTTTCAACAAGCTCCTGTTTAAAAATTTCCTCTGACCAAGCTGTAGCAAATGATTCTTTCTCCACATACATAACAGCATCAATATCTGCTACTCGCATTTTTCTTATGTTAACTTCCTGCTTCATCACGAAGTTAACAACCTTTATTACTTTCTAACCATTTAGCCTCAGCTTCTGCTAAACGAAGGTAATTAGGACGTAGTGTATGTGTAGACCCTACTTGTTTTTCTTTAGCCGCTGCAATTAAATGCGTAGGACGAATTACATGAACCTGCTCTTCTGGGATCACTGCTCTATTCCCTACTATTGATATAATTTGTTCTTGATGAATGGATATGTCTGGACTTAAAAATAAAATTGATTTTTCCAAGCTTTTAAGTTCCTCAAGTAAATCCTGCATAGCAACATTTTCTTCTTTTCTGAAAAGTTGTAACTGATTATTTACAAAACGATAGCACCCTGCATAGGCTAACCCTCTTCTAGCATCAAAGAAAGGGGAAATAATACCATTAAAAAAACGTCCTTGATAAGCAAGCACTTCTAAGCTTGATACGCCAATAACAGGTATATTTAACGCCCACGCCATCGATTTTGCTGTAGATAATCCTATACGAACACCTGTATAAGAACCTGGCCCTTTAGCTACTACTATTTTGTCCAACTGTTCTGGTTTCATATTTACTTCCTGCATTAGTCTATCTATAGCAGGCATTAATCGAACGGAATGATTTTTAGGTAAATTTGTAACCATTTCACCTAGTATTGTATCATCTTGTTGAATGGCAACACCTAATACTTGATTCGATGTATCCATTGCAAGTATATTCATGTCAATAACTCCTCGTATGTCGAATTAACTTTTTAACTGTTCTACTACCCATTCATGGTGATAACCATGTGGGATAAAGGTAAACTTTCGTGATTTTTCGTCAATACTAGCAAGCTTTACCTCCAAATACTCTCCTGGTAAGAAAGAAGCTATAAATTGCGGCCATTCCACAACCGTTATTCCTTCTCCATGAAAATACTCATCAAAACCTATATCCTCTTCGCTATTTTCCAACCGATACACATCCATATGATAAAGAGGCAATTCACCTTCATATTCCTTAATAATTGTGAATGTCGGGCTAGATACATGTCGTTTTACTCCAAGCCCTGTAGCTAAGCCTTTTGTGAATGTAGTTTTTCCCGTACCAAGATCGCCTTCTAACGTAACAACATCTCCAGGACTCAATAACAAAGCCAACTTTTCGCCTAAATCTATGGTTGTTTCTTCTGTATTTGTTATTATTTCATACATTTAATCTGTACACCTACTTTAAGTGATTATACCCTTTTTGTAGCAATCTTTCTAATTGCTGATTTCCTTTGTTTATGTAAACATGATTATATTCGGGTTCATAAAATACCTTTCCTATTTGCGTCAGTTGTAAATTGACTCTTTTTGCAGTATCAACTAATATATCCCAATTCGTTGCAGCAACTGTACCTATTAATTCAAAGTCCTCTCCGCCAAAATACTTCCATTGATACTGCTTAGACTTAGAAAACTGATGAAAACTCTCATGGACCGGAATGGCTTCATCAAAAAGTTGCATGCTTACATCTGATGCTGTTGCTATCTCTGCAGCCTCATTAGCTATACCATCACTCACATCGTTTAACGCAACGCGAACTGTTCTAGGTATCCCAAGAGCAAAATCAACTCGAGGAACTGGTCTTCGGTGGCGTTCCGTGTAATAAGCAGCATCTTTATACTTCTTTTGATTTGTTATAATATGATAACCAGCTTGTGAATCACCTAAAGTTCCCGTAACAAAGACAATATCACCAGCTCTGGCATGATGTCTATATCGAGCTTGTGCTTTTTCAACATAGCCTATAACAGTAATTGTTAAAACGAGTTCGTTTCCAGACACTGTGTCCCCCCCAATTAAATCCATATTATAACTTCTTCCTATTGCCTTCATTCCTTGGAAAATATGCTGCACTTCTTGTGGGGACCAATGGCTGGGAAAAACAATGGAAACCAAATAAAAAGCAGGTTGAGCACCCATAGCAGCTAAATCACTAATATTTGCCACTAAAGCACGAAAACCAATATCATAAGCAGACATCGTATCTTTTCGAAAATGAACACCTTCCACAAACGTATCAACAGCAGTAACGATATCTTTTGTATTTTGCCGAAAAACGGCTGCATCATCGCCTATACCTTTTACCACAGATGACTGTCTGTAGTAATTTTGTTTAATTGTGTTTATAAATTGAAACTCATCCACTTGTCGCTCACCAAATTTCATATATAACTATATTTATGATAGCAAAAAATGCGGGAAAAAGAAAAAGGAAATACTGGTATTGTGGAGAAAAGATTTGTATTGTGATTTTGTTTTACACTACAGGAAAGTATAAAGTGATCTACAATCTGTGGGAGTTTTTTACACCCCCCAGTAATTGTTAGTACCATAAGGTATAAGCTAAAGGATTCTAAACAAAGCGGTGATTAGATGGTATTCTAGAAGTGGAAGTCTTACAGCACCTTATATCTGGAATATAAATTTTTAGTTTTATCGTAGAAACAAAACGACAGCGTTACTCACCATAGAAATCTGGTGATAAGCCAACATTTTAAAAGAAAATAAAAAACACACGATTTTATTAAAACCATGTGTGTTGAATTCTATTTATCTGGCGGTCCGGACGGGACTCGAACCCGCGACCTCCTGCGTGACAGGCAGGCATTCTAACCAACTGAACTACCGGACCAAATTTATTATGTTAATATTCTGACAGTGGAAATGTCATTTTGATTTATTTTTAGATAATAATTTGGTTGCGGGGGCAGGATTTGAACCTACGACCTTTGGGTTATGAGCCCAACGAGCTACCAGACTGCTCCACCCCGCGATATGAAATAAGTTTTTTTTACAAAATATAGATAAATTTTGCCTGGCGGCGTCCTACTCTTGCAGGGACAAAGTCCCAACTACCATCGGCGCTGGAGAGCTTAACTACTGTGTTCGGCATGGGAACAGGTGTGACCTCTCCGCCATTACTACCAGGCAAAGTTGC
>NZ_JABXHF010000083.1:0-16261 GCF_013393565.1 Virgibacillus sp. | reverse complement strand
ATATTACATTTTATAATGAGGAACGATACCAAAAGAGATTAAACAGCCTAGCACCATTAGAATACCGGCGCCAGACTGTGGCATAATTTTTTATTTTTTCACTGTCTACTTGACAGGGCGCAGATCATAAAGCTGTGGGCTATTTTCTATTGAGTCAACCTCTTTTTTTCAGTACATATTGTTTTATTCTTTAAAAATAAAAAGATTATGGTGGCTTACAGCTTTTATTATTGAAAATACGCACTTCAATAGCACTCCTATATGTATCATAATGATTATCATTTCATTTGTTTGAAATCGATTTATTTACTACACTAAACATATCTGGTTTACTTTAAGAAAAATTTAAAAATTTGTGCAGTTAAGACTTAATTACCACAACATTACAAAATTATTTTGGTATAATTTGTATAAAAGGGAGAATGTAATGACAACTTATTACGTATTTTGTTATGGTACATTACGAAAAAATCAAGCTAACCATCATGTATTAAGCGGAGCAATTTGTATTTCAGAGTATTGTTGGGTAAAAGGGACACTGTTTGATACGAAAAGAGGCTATCCCGTCTTACATAAGATCGATAAATTGGATGCAGTGTATGGTGAGCTGTACCAAGTTGATAAAGCTGGATTACATCTTTTAGATGAACTGGAAGGATATACAAGCTGTGAAGCAAATGATAACTTGTATGAACGCATGATACAAACTGTCTTTACAAAGCAGGGGGAATTGGACGCATTTGTGTATATAGAAGGAAAAAATCAATCTATGTGTGAAATGTATATTAAATCTGGAGATTGGAATACCTATTGTTCGCAGGAACAGTAATTTTTAGTGTTTTTGAGTGAAAGTAGGAACTGTTTCATAAAGATAAAAAAATAATTTTACATTTAGACAAAACAGTAAAGCATTTATTTCTAAGATAAAAGAGAAGGGGTGAATACATGGAAATGCCAATAAAATTTATAGAAGGAAGGCGTATATATCTTCGTCCGATTGAAGATGAAGACGAAGACGTCCCCATGTTGTATGCAAATCTTTGGGATCATGAAGAAAGACGGTTTACAGGAACACAAGCTAAATTTAGTCTTAAAGGTGTAGAACAGTTTATTACCTCTGCTGCTAATGATCAGACTAGAATGGATCTGTTAATTTGTCTACAAGAGAATGATCTATGCATTGGCGATATAGCAATGAGTGATATTGACTGGCAAAATAGACATGCTTCCGTACGAATTGCTATATTTAACAAAGCATATTGGGGTAATGGATATGGGACAGAAGCAATGGAACAATTAATAAACTATGGATTTGAACAATTAAATTTACATCGAATAGAATTAGAGGTCTTTGACTTTAATACAAGAGCAAGGAAATCGTATGAAAAACTAGGGTTCAAACAAGAAGGGATTCGACGAGAAGTATTGTTTTATGATGAGTAGTTTTTTCATTAACAGCAAATAATAAAGCTTATAAAGAAAGGTTCTTGTTGGTTAAAAGACAGAAAAACAATCAAAATAATCAGATCTATCACTGGTGCAGGTTTATTTAACATATTTTTATCTTGAATTATTTTTAAAGTTGTAACTTAAACATGCTTTTTCTTGTTTTAGGTATAAAAAGGATTCATTACCGCAATTTTCCTATATGAGGAAAACTAATCAATTAATCATAGCAATTCGTTATGAAATTAGTTAAAAAATCTAATTATTTTCCCAATAGGCATTTTTGGGATTTATGTTACAATTATACTAGATACATAACAGATTAATGGGAGATTGGTAGGTGATAAATTGATAGATATAGGTTCTATTATCAAATTACAGCGAACCAAGCGCAATATGACACAAGAGGAATTGTCAGAAGGCATTGTTTCATTATCCTACTTATCAAAAATAGAAAATAAGAAGACAAAAGCTAGTCCTGAAATTATTCAATTGCTTTGTAACCGATTAGAGATTGAGCTTACGGAAAAGCTAGATGTAGAAATTGAAGAAAAATGTCAAGAGTGGTACGGAATGCTTTATGACCGATTCGATAAACAGAAAATATCAGAAATATATGAAGAATTGCAGCAGTTGCTGGGCCGAAGTATTAATGATCAGACACTCATGTTTGAGATTCATAAAATTCGTTATTACTGTATTATGCGGGATCTTAAAAAAGCATTATGTAAAATTAACGAACTCCATGAGATGGCAAGTTCATTTAACCCTATACATAAATATTATTGGCATAAATTTCAAGGAAACTATTACTCATTTAAAACGTACCACCATCAAGCTATACAACATTATAAATTAGCAGAAGAAATTATCAGTTTTGCAAATATTCAAGAACATGAAACAGCAGATCTGCAATATATCATATCTATAGAACATAGTAAATTATGGAATGATCTTGAGAGTATTGAATATGCAAAAAAGGCAATGGGAATTTTTCAAAAAAACTACAATTTTATTCGCTGTGCTCAATGCCATATCCTATTGGGGATTGCGCACCATAGAATTAAGAATTTAGATAAGGCTACCAAAAATTATAACTTGGCATTACAATTGGGAGAATTAAAAAACAATGAAGATGTAGTTCATCTAGCACATTACAATCTGGGTTACCTGCATTCAATAACTGGAAATTCAGAAAAAGCAATCGAACATTATCTAATTGCAATACAAAATAATAACTTTAAAGAAAAAACTAAATTAGTATCCCTAATTCGATTAATTCAAGAGTTTTATTTAGTTGGGGATTATAAAAAAGCCAAGAACTATTTGGATCAAACAACATTAGTTTTGAAAACATATATTAATGATTATAACGAATATACTGATGATTTACACGACTATGTTATCAAAGTATATACACATTTATTAAATGGAGAAACTAAACAATTTATATCTGTATTAGCTAATGATTTTATACCTTACCTAGAGAAAAAAAGAAATTATGAGTATTTAGCTTTTTATGCAAAAATGTTAGGTAACCATTTAGAGAAAAGTGGTAAGTATAAAACATCTTTACAATATTATAAATTAGCTAATAGCAGTTATGAGAAATTATTTAATTTATAAAGGAGGAGAAGGAAAGTGAAAAAAACAGTCTTAAAATTATTAGTTTGTGGTACATTTCTTATAGGTGGTTTGGTATTTTTAAATGTTCAATATGATCAGACAGCAACACTTCAACCTAATCCTACATTAAACCCAATTGAAGTTGAAAAGTCTTAATAAAATAAAGGTTATTTTCTATTAAAATTTAAAAATGCTCCTTTTTTGAAGAAAAGATCATTATACATTTATGTATGCAAATTTATTTTTAATTTTTCACGCACCCCAATTGTCACAGAAGTCTTCTATTTTAGAAGACTTCTGTGTTTTTTATCAATAATTAGAGTAGAAGGCTGATTATTTGCTTATCTTTCTAGAAAATTTAAAAGCGTTAGCATTTATGTTAATATTTATATCAAGTATTATGTATTATCGCCAACTCAAATTGCTTAAAAAACAAAGAAGGCTCACTAAGATTGAAAAAGCAATGGATGTAATTACGATGACCGCAACGTTTACTTTTGCATTTATATATATTCTGCTTATTATAGGAACATAAGCGGTAATTTGCACTTAAAGGTCTTATTATAATTATTAACTCTAAATTCTATATTCTATTTGCATCAACATTTACAGAAAGTTATATGTTTGTGACCGCTAAATTGGGATGGTACAGTTTTCAATTAATAAATTGATACACTTTTTCTTCAAATAAAACGACAATGGGATCAGCAGATTTATTTTCCAATTAAGTGTGGCATATTAAAAAGCAAAAAATGTGTCATTGGATTTGTCTTAATTAAATTGATAGAACAGAAACTAAATCCTATTTTTCAATTTCTGATTATGAAAAGTTTCGGAGAGCAGGTGTAGGCAAATCAGTCGCTATAGATGTGTTTCGTTTACATAAGGGGAATTGGGAAGTTTCCCAAATGGAAAAAATAAACCAGCGAGGGGAAGAAGCAATTATAGTACTTTTAAAAATATTAGTTTACATAATATATATTATCGGAAGTTACTGGGAAAACAGTTATTTTAATCTCAATTTTAAAGTATTCTCTTGATATTGAGACAAGAATAAAAATTACTATGAGCTATTAAATCATAGTAATTTTTATTCTTCACTTTAATTTATTTGGATCGATATGTTTTAAAGGTTTGTTCGCAGGTCCATTCAAAACTTCGCCTGTATATGAAAATCTTGAACCATGACACGGACAATCCCAACTGCGTTCTCCGGAATTCCATTCGACTTCACATTTTAAGTGTGTACATGTTGTATCAACAATATATATTTGGTTTTTCTTGTCTTTATAGACACCAGCTCGATTTCCATTAATTCGTGTAACGGTTGCTTGATCTGCTTGCAATTGATTAATATCCAAATGGTTATTCGTATTATCTAATTTTCCTTTCACCATCTGCTTAGCTGTATCTGTATTCGTTTTCACAAATTTTTTTATCGTGGGATCTGCTTTAAATCGGGCCGGATCAAAAAGTTTCGTATACTCATTTGCTTTGTTAACAATGATCTTTGTTAGCATATTTGCAGCAGCGGTGCCGTTCGTCATTCCCCACTTACGGTACCCTGTCGCAACGAGTATGTTAGGTGTTGAACTTTTTATACGACCAATATAAGGAACTTTATCCAATGTTGTTAAATCCTGCGCTGACCAGCGAAAATCATATGATGCTACTTCAAAGTTTTCATTCGTAAATGATTGTAATGCTTTAAAATGTTCGTGCATAGGTTTACCTTGGCCAGTTTTGTGATTTTCCCCACTTATTAACCATAAATCTCTTCCCTTCCATGTTGTAGTGCGAACAGATCTTGTTGGTGATTCTGCATTAATGTACATTCCACCAGGATACTTTTCCTTAGATTGCATCGCCAGCACATAAGCACGTTCTGCGTACATTCTAGTAAAATAAAAGCTGTCTCGATCATAAAAAGGAAAATGAGATGCAGCAATAATATAATCACACTTTATACGATGACCATCTTTCGTTATAATGGAGGGGTTTGAGCGATCACTTTCAATATCTACAGCTACTGTATTTTCATAGACCGTTAACCCATTCCTTATACTTTCTTTTAGTAATTCGCTTAAGTACTTTAACGGATGAAATAGAGCTTGATTTTTCATTTGTAAAGCTAATTTCATCGGAAATTTTAGGGGGGTATCCTTTGTTATTTCACTCTCAATACCAATTTGGTCATAGGCATCCTTTTCTTTTTCTAAATCACGCTTCCAAGAATCTAGATTGGTGTAAAGAAAAGCATCTTCATGGCAAAAATCGCAATCTATTTGTAGATCATTTATATTGTTTTCAATTAATTGCTTAGCCTCATCCATAGCTTTATAATAAAGAGTAGCTTGTTCTATACCAAAGTGCTGTATAAGCTCATCATAAATCAGACCATGTTGTGCAGTAATTTTAGCTGTTGTATGACCCGTTGTTCCTTTTAAAATTGGATTCGCATCAATTAATGTAACTTTTACATTTTTTTTAGATAATAAATATGCTGTTGTAATTCCGGTTATTCCTCCTCCAACGATCCCAACTTCTGTTTGAATGGAGGTATCTAAGGATGGATTTTTAGGTATTGTAGATGTTTCACGCCAAAATGATTGTGAGTGATTCGGCAAGTGGTTATCAACCATCATCTTCACTCCCTTTCAACATTTTTTATTTTATTTATCAAGGTTGTTCAAAAAGTGCATTAAAATGGGGCATTACTGAGTGCGCTACTTTGCTTCTCTTGTTTAATAATGTTTTCTATATGGGATTAGATAAGACACAGAAAAAATCCAAGCTGAAGTCATATCTATTCCAAATGTACTAACTAGTATGAACATGAAAATTAGGTTTTAATCGAAAAATATGTTTAAACTTTAGTATAAAGGGATAATTGTAACTGAGGTGATAAGTATGCGTATACATGCGATTTTTCATGGGAGAGTGCAAGGCGTGGGTTTTCGCTATTCTGCTAAACAGAAAGCTCTTGAATTAGATGTTCACGGATGGGTGAAAAATAAGGAGGATGGCACGGTTGAATTAGAAGCTGAAGGCAATGAAGCTCATATAAGAAAGTTTATGGGTGCTTTAAAAAACGGATTGAATCCCTTTATTAAAGTAACTCATATTGATCAAAAATTACTTTATAATGAAGCTGGTTATTCAACTTTTTCTGTCAAATAAACGTAGTGCATTTCATTTTTGTAGAATCTTTGCTAATTGGCCAAGACTTAATTAACAAAATTTAAAGAAATGTGAGTTTAAGTCTTTAAAACAAATTGTAACAAAATGAAGAGTTTACGTGCTATTTAGATACAAATAAGCAAGCTGAATGATTACAGCTTGCTTATTATTCATTTATTGTTCTTCAAAAAACTTGCGATTTAAAGCTATATATTCTGTTTCCTCTTCAGGAACTTCATCCTCCATATAAATTGCTTCTACAGGGCATACAGCTTCACATGCACCGCAATCTATACATATATCAGGGTCAATATAAAACATATCTTTTCCTTCTTCTATACAATCAACAGGGCATACTTCCACACATTCTCCCGATTTTTCTTCTTTACATGGTGATGTAATTACAAAAGCCAAAACGGCTCTCCTCCTTCTTGAATCCATTAAGACGAATGTTATTATGTAGTTATTTATTATTGTACTAATTATTATAACGCATTTGCTATAAAAAATGAAAGCAATATCGTAAGTGAAGTAATTCAATACTGGGAATTTCAAACATTAATTAGTAATGCTGTGGTTTCTAACTCAAAAAATAACCACTCATAACTTAACTAGTTTGTTTTTGTGGTTATTTTTTGCTAGTTGTCAACAAGCGTTGGTTACTTTAGCAAAAAGTCACTACGAGTAACTAGTCATTTTATAAACTTTTCTTGTTAATTTACTTCTTCAAAATATTCTTTTCGAAATCCGCCGATGCGTTTACTGTTATCAATAATAAAATAAAACTCATCTGTTTCATTTTTTACATCATATATCTTTCCAGGTGTTAATTTGTTATTCACTACAAACTTTTTTGCATTTGCATGAACACATTTTAATTGCTTAATCGATTTTTGGTTTTCCCAATTTAAATGAATCATTTTTTTACTCCTTTTGTTTGCATAATATTATTGTAATTAACTCAATCAGTGAATAAGGTTACATATTCTCCGTAGCCTTCTTCGACCAACTTATCTTTTGGGATAAAGCGCATAGCAGCAGAATTCATACAATAACGAAGGCCTCCTTGATCTTTGGGACCATCTTCAAATACATGTCCCAAATGCGAGTCTGCCTCCTTACTGCGGATTTCTGTACGTATCATTCCGTGCGATATGTCCGTTTTCTCTGCAATGTGGTAACGGTCTATAGCCTTAGTAAAACTTGGCCAACCGCAACCAGCATCATACTTATCCTTAGATGAGAATAATGGTTCACCAGAAACGATATCTACATAAATCCCCTCTTCTTGTTTATCCCAATATTCATTTTGAAATGGTGGTTCTGTGCCATTTTCTTGGGTCACATGATATTGTATAGGTGTAAGCTTTTGTTTTAGTTCATTTTGATCGTATCTGTTTTTCCAATGCTTCTTAATAAAATCCTCTCTACCTGAACCCTTTTTGTATAGACGATAATGAAAGCCTTGCTTCTTATAATAATCCTGATGGTGTTTTTCTGCAGGATAAAAGGTTTTGGCAGGGACAATTTTAGTCGCAATTGGTTTAGCAAATTTTTCACTAGCTTCTAGTTCCTTTTTGGAAGCTTCTGCTTCTCGTCTTTGCTGGTCTGTATGATAGAATATCACCGTTGTATAAGACTCACCACGGTCATTAAATTGACCATGAGGGTCTGTTGGATCTATCTGTTTCCAGAATGTATCCAATAACTTTTTATAGCTAATAATACTTGGATTAAATTCAATTTGAACTGCCTCCACATGTCCTGTTGCATTAGAACATACTTCTTCATACGTTGGGTTCTCTACAGACCCTCCTGTATATCCAGCTGTAATTCGGATAATTCCAGGACGTTGATCAAACGGCTCTACCATACACCAAAAACATCCTCCAGCAAAGGTTGCATATTCTTTTACTGTAGCTGTAGCATTCATCATTTTCATCCCCTTCTTAGACGCATTTTCTTCTATTCTTCACTTTATAGAAGAAAAAATCAAGTTAGGAGCATTTAAATTAAATAAATAACTTTGGTACAGACTTTCCAATCTGTTGATTATCCTCTTCTTGCTTCCCTGCTGAATCTTCTGCTTGAACAGTACTTGTATTTAATAAATCATCATCAGAAAGTGCTTCCGTATTGCCTTTCTCTGTATCTTCTATATCTTCATCATTAAATGAATTAAAAGCTTTCATCATCCGATACATCCTAGGCAGATTCTTTACCATTGGTCCGTATTCTTGCACAATAGGAGCTGCGTTTTGTACAACATTTAATACTTGCTGAACATTATCCAGTGCGCCACTTAAGCCACCAACCCCTTTGCTTAAAAATCCACCACCAACATTATTTACACCGGCTTGTGGTTGAAAAAGGCTCAATAAGTTTTGTAATTTCCCTCCTTTAGGAAATGATTGTCCCCCTGGCAGAAGCCCCCCAGAGAAAGGACCAGATGGAAATGGTGCGCGAGAAAAACTTTGTTGAGGGGTAAAGGCTCGCATATTTGGTCTCATAGGAGGACCTTGCTGCATATGAAATGGGAAATTAGCCGATTGATTTGGCGAAAATACCATATGATCATACTCCTTTCTTTAAGTAAATCACCTATCAATAGTGTACGTTAAGTTATAAAAATAGTGTAGGCTCAGCTGTAATCAAATAAACGAAAAACATCATTCATTAATTTGATGCTCAATCAATTCACTAAATAAAATATTTCCCGGGCAACCGCACATAATTACAGTTTTCTTAATGTACTCTCCTTTACTTGCCGAATATTGCTGAAAAACAGCATTAAAACAAGTGTGCTAATAATTTAATCAAACGTTTGTTTGAAATTATCATACCGTTTTTAATGTCATCATGATGATAGCTTTGTCATCCCCCTTTAATTGAGTGTCCCGCACACTCAGTTCTTTCAAGTTATCTTTTAACCCTCTTCGTTTATTTAAAGCACTTGATATGTTTTCTTGAAAAATCTTCAAACGTACACGGCTGCTTCCCAGTTAATTTGGTGAAATCGGTGGTGATATGTTTTGCTGTACATAATCGAGTCATGAAATATAGCGCAACTGTGACATTTACATAAGATTTATTCAGCCTTCTTTTTTTTAGATAATAATTTCTGTATCGCAAAAAACCTGGTTTTGCATAAGTAATTTTGCTTCCAGTAACCTTTGTAAGAATATCGGCTATTTGGTAATAATCAAGTGATTCTGACCCGGTAATGGTATGGGCTGTATTCTCATACTTGCCAGGATCGTGCAAAATAGTCGCTACAGAAAGAGCGATATCTTCTGCATCAATAAAACTCGTCTTGCTTTTCCCTGCTGGTATAAAAATTTGCTTTTTTTCTTTAATTTCAGCTGCGTGAATACCTGAGATATTCTGCATAAAGAACCCAGGGCGAATATGTCCATATGGTATACCTACTGACTCTATATATTTCTCAATTTTATGATGTGGTGGGATGGTGTTTCTTTCTATTCCCATAAGCGATAAGAAAGATACAAATTGAATATCATGTTGTTTCATTGCATCTATAAATGGGAACAGGTCATCTGCTTTACCTAGGTGTGGTGGGCGCATTAAAAACAAGCGATCTACATCATGAAGCGCCTGTTGATACATCTTTAAATCTTGAAAATCTAAAATTACTTTTTCAACATCTCCTCCAAATAAATGGTTAAGCTTTTCTATATTGGTTCCAGCAGCCACAACATGTTCTCCCATTTGAAGAAGTTCACGAACCACATATTTTCCTACATTACCAGAAGCGCCTGTTACTAAAACTTTCATAAGTATACCCTCTTTCTAAATTAATGACATTGTTGTAAAAGTAATGGAATTTGTTCAGCTACTAACAATAATGGTTCTGCACTATCCATTGTAAAGGATAGTAGAAAAGCTCCTTCAATCATTGAATTAATAACAATTCCTAATTCACATGCCCTATTTTGTGCTACTTTTGCTTGAATTAATTTTTCTGTAAATTGGTGTTGAAAACTGATATATGCTTCTTGGCACGCTTTTCTCAAAGGCTCACTAATTAAAGAAGTCTCCAGAGCTACAGATGCAATGGGAACTCCTTCAAGCCTGAATTGTTTCTGAAAGATTTCAGCTATTTTATAAATGAATGATTGAATTGCTTTTGTTGGATCATCTTCTTTATTTAAATTTTCTTGAATATTGATACGTATGAATTGCGCCGTTGCATAAACAGATTCGATTGCCAATTGTTCCTTTCCACCTGGAAAATAATAATATAAGGAACCTTTAGGCGAATGACTTTCTTCCACAATTTGCTTAACTCCAGTTCCATGATAACCTTGTAATTGAAAAAGGCGAGAAGCTGTTTGAATCAATTTCTCTTTTGTATTCATTTTTTTAGATTTCAATTTTAATCACCTCTTAATTATATCGATCGGTCAATATAATTTTAAGGCTGAGGTTTGTCAATGTCAACTTACAGCAGTAGAATCCTCTCTTTTAAGATATATAATTGCATCTCTTTTTTAATAGTAAGTTGCTAGACATGAATTCTTGCTATTTTTTTAATATAATAAGGCGGGTAAAGGATATTTTGCAACGAACACAAAATTTAAAAAAGCTTGAGCGATAAGCTCAAGCTTTTAGGAAGCCTTCAAAGCTCCCAGGGAATCCCCACCATCTAGTTAAGGGTACACAGTATACAATTTTAATATACTGTTAAATTTAACATAAAGATTTGACGCTACGCCAGTTTTTAATTATCCATAACGTACGCTTCCCACAATTCATCAAAAACCGTTAAAGCTGTTGGAAAAGGACTATTCCATTCCAAGTAATTACTTATTTCATTGTAGCTTGTAGCGTGTTTTGGGAAATGATGATCTTGGAATGCCCAATCCGCTAAATGTGATTGATCATCTGGTTGTTTTTTTCCTCTGTAAGTCATTAAATAATGATAAAAGGAGCGCAATTGGCCTCCTCCTTCCCTATAAATCAGCGTTGTTCATAAAAGCTTCGTGTTTTCGTTGCTTCTTTCGATATACGATGGAAGCTAAATTAATGCTTAGTTCATAAAGTAGAATTAATGGAACAGCAACAACAAGTTGTAAAACGAAATCTGGTGGTGTAACGATAGTGCCAATAATAATCAGAATAAAATAGGCATATTTTCTCGTTTTTCTCATAAATTGTGGCGTTAAAATGCCCAATGCTGTTAAAAACATAGCGATTACTGGAATTTCAAACAACACAGCAAATGGAAGTGTTACACGCAGTAAAAAGCGAAAATATTTATCTACTGTAAACATTTCATTAAACATACCGTCATTTAGTGAAAGCAAAAATGGCAGAATAAGTTTAATAAACATAAAATAGCCAAAGACCAGTCCACCAATAAACAAGAAAAATACAGCTGGTATATAAGCGATTGTTGCTTTTTGTTCACCTTTTGTTAATCCTGGCTTTACAAATAACCATATTTGCAAAATTAGAATGGGTAATGTAAATGCAATAGCAACTACAGATGCTAAAGTAAAATAAATCCAAATAATCTCACCGGGACTAATGACGGTAAGTTTAAAGGATAAATCTTGCTGGAAAAAATCATATATATCCGTTGCGAAAACAAAACCAACTATAAAAAACAAAATAAAAAAAATTGCTGTTACAATAATTCGATTTCTTAGCTCAGAGAGATGGCCTGTTAAATTCATTTCTTTATCTTCTGTTGGTTGATTGTCAGACATCATGTTACTCCCCCTACTGCCCCGCATTAAGAGCTTTAAGCTATAAATGTATAAAATGACTATGTGAAAGACTATGTAAGTTCTCGTATAAGTGCTCATTTCACATAAAAGAAGATGTAAGGAGTTTCCTTACATCTTCGCTTGTTAATTTTTACTTGATGTAGGGTTTTCCTTCTTATCTGATGCGTTATCGTTATCGTCTGAAGCAATATCTTTTGTCGCATTTTTAAACTCTTTTAATGAGTTTCCGAATGCTTTACCAATTTCAGGTAGCTTCGATGGTCCAAAGATTACTAATGCAATAATTAAAATTAGAATAAGCCCTGGAATACCTATACTTTGAAACATTCTCCTCACTCCCCATTACCGATCATGGTTATTGTTTGTAATTAGATCTTTTGTTTCTCTAAACTCATCTCTCACATCACTCGTTAAGTCATTAGTCGAGTTTTTAAACTCTTTTAAAGTTTGTCCAGCTGCTTTACCGATCTCAGGTAATTTTTTCGGCCCAAAAACAACTAAAGCAATGACCAATATTAAAATGAGTCCTGGGAAACCAATGCTAGATAACATTTTTCCACCCTCTTTAGATGATCTCTTCTTAAAAGTAATTATCCGGATCATAACTTATTTTTATATATGCACATCACTATTTTATAAGCGCTTTAAGTGTAACATGTTTTTCTATCGCAAAACAAGCTTCTAAGCATCCCTTATTATCCGCTTGTTTGAAGCAAAATTTAAATAGTATCAATTTTAATTTTTCTATTTTAAAGGAATGTATCGATGTATTATTAACCAAAGTTACATTAAATAGAAACACCTCAATTATACGTGCACATTGCAATCAATTCATTATTTTCTATCATATTGTAAGAAATAGTAATCATAAGGATTTTTATCGTCTTTTTCTCCTTTTACCTTTGAAGTTACCCCCCAATCCTGTTCAGAAAAAGAAGGAAAATATGTATCACCTTTAAAGGAATGATTTATCCACGTAATATACATACGATCTGCTTTCGGTAATATTTGTTCAAAAACATGTGCGCCACCAATAATGAAATATTCTTGTTCTGGATGCTCTTCATTCCACTGTAAAACAGTTTGTAAATCATGGATAACTTCAATATCTTTTGGGAAGTCCCTCTTTGTTTTGGTTAGTATTACATTTCTACGATTCGGAAGTGGTTTCCCTATTGATTCATATGTTTTCCTACCCATAATAACTGTTTGATTTATCGTTTTTTCTTTAAAAAAACGTAAATCCTTAGGCAAATGCCAGGGAAGGCCATTGTTTAAACCAATTACACGGTTTTTATCCATCGCTAAAAGTAATGATATCATTCGTAACAACAATCTCCTTTCCTTTATACAGCAATAGGTGCTTTAATTGTAGGATGAGGATCATATCCAACAATTCTAAAGTCATCTAATTCAAAATCAAAAATAGATGCTTTTTGTTGATTTATTTCTAACTGAGGCATTTGTTTTATATCTCGCGTCAGTTGTGTTTTTACTTGGTCCACATGATTCAGGTAAATATGCGCATCTCCAAGTGTATGCACAAACTCCCCTGGTTTTAAATTACATTGATGTGCAATTAGATAGGTTAGTAACGCATAACTAGCAATATTAAACGGAACTCCTAAAAATACATCGGCGCTTCGTTGATACAATTGACACGAAAGCTTTCCATCCGCTACATAAAATTGAAACAATGTATGACATGGCGGAAGCGCCATGGATGGTAAATCTTCCGGATTCCAAGCAGAGACAATATGTCTTCTGGAGTTTGGATTGTCTTTAATATTATCTATCACATCTTTTAACTGGTCAATGGTTTCATTTTGCGATGTTTTCCACTTACGCCATTGCTTGCCGTACACATTTCCTAAATCTCCATATTTCTTCGCAAAAGCATTGTCGGTTAAAATTTTATCTTTAAAAATTTCCATTTGCTCTTGATATTGTTTTTTGAAATTAGTATCTCCCTGAGAACGATTACCGAAATTACTCATATCGGGCCCAGAATAATTACTGCTAGTAACCCATTTCTCAAAAGCCCATTCGTTCCATATATTGTTATTATGCTCTAACAGGTAACGAATATTTGTATCTCCCTTAATAAACCATAGAAGTTCACTAGCCACTAAGCGAAAAGGCACCCGTTTTGTCGTTAATAAAGGAAATCCTTCCTCTAAATTAAAGCGCATTTGATGACCAAATACAGAATAGGTTCCTGTATTGGTTCTGTCCCCTTTTTTCGTGCCATTCGTCAAAATATGTTGGCATAGGTTTAAATAAGCTTCTTCACCAATGATCATAATTATTCCTCCAAACTACTCCATCTTATCTGTTTTATTGTAACATAAAAGCTTGACCCAATCATTTGTAATCAAAACGTAATTCATAACTAGCTGAAAACTACATATTTCTATTAATAGACCACATGACGCCAATTTGCCAAAAGTTGCTTGCATCAAGAGTGTAATTGGAGGGGAGTTCTGTGTATGAATAGAAATGTGGAAAAAATTATGAAAACATCTTTACTCTATGGCTTTGTAATGACGCAGCCTTTTGTAAATTATGTCGACGCATATCCTGAATTGCAAAATAAAATCTTATTTAAATCAGATCAGTTAGAAATTGACGAACACGGTGAGAGTGTTCGTTTGTTACAAAAAAAATTACATACATTATCGTATTTTGACCAACCAGTTGATGGAATGTTTGGATATTATACGAAGCATGCGATTAAAAATTTTCAAGCAAATCATAAGCTATCTATAAACGGAAATGCAAAAAAAGAGACATTAACAGCTATCGTAAAGAATGAGCAAAAACAATATAAACAGCAGTTAAAAACCTTTGCTAAAGAAATTCAGCCTGGTATGCATAACGAAAAAGTGAAACTTGTACAAAAATCCTTACAATATTTTGGGTACTATGAAGGTGAATTAGATGGCATATATGGCCCGCTAACAAAGCAAGCGTTAGAAATTGCTGAAAATAAGCATGACTTGAAATTGATCATAGACCCTCCACCCACACCAACAGAAAAACAACCAACATTATCTGCTACCAATAAAGAACCGAATACGGAACCAAAAGAAAAAACAAAACAAAAGGCCGTTCAAAAACCTTCTTATACAGGTATAAATGGTTCAGGTATTGTAGAGAAAGCCCGATCCCAAATGGGAACACCTTATGTTTGGGGTGGAACATCTCCAGGTGGATTTGATTGCAGTGGTTTTATTCAGTATGTTTTTCAACAAGAAGGTATCACCATTCCACGTACAGTTAGTGAAATCTATAATTTTTCACAACCAATTTCTGAGCCATCTGTTGGAGATCTCGTTTTTTTTGAAACCTATAAGCCTGGTCCTTCTCATATGGGGATCTACGTCGGTAATGGTAGCTTTATACATGCAGGAGAATCGAGAGGTGTTGAAGTAAGCAAAATGAATAATTCTTATTGGCAAGAACGGTATTTAGGTGCTACACGTGTAAAGCAATGATTAGTCTTTATAAAAGAGCGTTTTTGCAAGCAGAATTCCTCCATTGCATAAAACGCTCAATCCTAGTTTTAAAAATAGCATGTCATACGATTTCTCTACCATTCTCCCATGAATAGTACATAAACTTTACTTTTTCACCATTCATAATAAATGAATCCGCATCTGTTTCTTCATAATGGAAGCCATTTTTTTGTAACACACTTTGAGATGGAAAATTATTACTGGTTGTTTTAGCATGTATTTTTCTAATGTCCAATTTTATTACTTCTTTCATGAAAAGCTGTAAACCTTTTGTCGCAATTCCTTTTCCAGTGTAGGACTTCCCGATTCGATAGCCTAGCTCTCCTCGGCGTTGTTTATTTAAATCAACCACATTAATTCTACCTAATATGAAATCATGATCGTCTTTTATTAAATAAAAATGTGAAATTCCTAGGCTTTGTTCCTTTAAAAGTTGTTTATGTCTTGTTTGGAAATTTTCAGACATATAGTACGCATCCCCACGACTGGGCACCATTGTCTCAAAGAAGTAACGATTTTCCGCTTCAAACACTAGTAGAGCTTTTGCATCACTATCTTTTAGCTTAGTTAAACGAATATTCATTTTTTACCCCCTATTTTCTATGCTAGGGAAATTCCATTCTTGATAAAACTGTTCTAGGAATTGCTGCATGATGTGATGTCGTTCTTTTGCAATGGTTTTAGCGGTTGCTGTATGCAACTTATCTCGAATACGTAATAGCTTCTCGTAAAAATGTT
>NZ_JABXHF010000082.1:0-16854 GCF_013393565.1 Virgibacillus sp. | reverse complement strand
TGATAACACGCGTAGAAAAA
Organism: Virgibacillus sp.; assembly: GCF_013393565.1. Lineage (NCBI taxonomy): Bacteria > Bacillati > Bacillota > Bacilli > Caryophanales > Bacillaceae > Virgibacillus > Virgibacillus sp. Next base: position 16,834 of record NZ_JABXHF010000082.1, on the reverse strand, counting down.
TCATGTAATATATTTGCAACAATTACACCAATTGTTTTCGTGGATCTCTGCTTTAAACTCCAAGCAATAATATTAGGTTGATATCCTAATTCTTTGATTGCAGCGTCTACACGCTCTTTCGTTTTTACACTCATATAATCAAAACGTTTATTCAAAAATTGCGACACAGTGCTTTTTGAAACACCTGCATAAGTAGCTACATCGGTGATAGTTACTTTTTTCATAAAGCACCTCTCCTTTTGAACTAAATCGATTTACTAAACCGATTTAGTTGTATTATATATGAATTTTAAATCGTTTACAAGTGGCGTTATGATGAACCTTCAAAAACACATAATCGCACGAGCAAGCTCATAGATATAAGTAATAAACTATCCTACTGAGAGCAAAGTGGCTCAACTTATTCGTTTTAACAAAAACCGTATGTCCATTTTAAATTACTCTTTAATAAGGGAGCTGTTGGTATGGAAGATTCAATTGGAATTACAGAAGAGGAAATCAGACGTTATTATGTGCTTCAACAGGAGAAAAAGGAAATAGAGTATGAGATGAAAGAGTTGAAAAAGCATTTCCATCAGGCTCTAGATGCTTCTGTTGGAGAAAATCAAAAAGGAGAAATGAAGCGAGGGGACTATTTAGCTCAGCGACAAATTCGTACTTCAACACAATACGAACAAGTTTGTACCGTAAGTAAATTGGAGGATATGCAGTTAGCAGATTTTATTATTATAGAAAAACGACCAGATACCGATAAGCTAGAAGCTGCTATCAAACTAGGATTAGTAGATGGCGAAGCATTTGAAGATTGTAAACATACAAAGGTAAACCAAGCTATCACTGTTAAAAAGCTTCGTTAAAAGAGAGCTTCAATAACATGAACAGTGAAACCAGACGGAAAAGTGCCCGTGGTTTCACTGTTTTATCATTAGAAAAGCTTGGTTTATACGTTAACTCTTAGTTGGTTATTTCCCTCTTTTATTCCTACGCTCAAAAGGAAAGCTTTTTAATAGAATTTTGATCGCATAGCAACCTTACACCAGTCTATACGCAAGATATATGACATATCCTTTCATTTCATTTGCTCCACTAAAATTCTGTTGTATGATAGAATCATAAGCAAGTTTAGATGCTTTCCTATACTACATAGAAAATAAGCTAATCAGCCTGCATATGAAACGAATCATACTCGATCTACATTTAATGCTATCTTAATTTGAAAGTTTGAAAGAAGGTGATTTTTTGCAAATAAATCGTTTACCTATCCTTATTCTAGTAATGGGTGTCTTATATATTTTTATCATCCCGGAGGAACCTCTTGTTTTCAAACTTTTTTTCAAGTTAATCCCAATGGCACTCATTATTTTTTATGCTGCTTACTCCCTGCCTAAGCAGAAAACCAAATCGCATTGGCTCATTCTTATTGGTCTATTTTTTTGCTCTATTGGGGACGGAACCATACACTGGTTCATCGTTGGTCTCACATCCTTTTTGATTGGACACTTATTCTATCTATCTGGCTTTATCTATCAATGGAAATTTTCCATTTGGCGTGTCGCCTCTGTTATTCCTATAGGGATTTATGCTTGGATCATTGGTAGTGACTTGATTCAGGCCGTAGCACGCTCAGAAAACACCTACCTCGTAATACCTGTAATCATTTACATGACGGCAATCGCCAGCATGGCATGGTTTGCCATTATGTCAGGAAATATTTTTGCTAGTATTGGCAGTATTCTATTCGTTATTTCTGACTCTATTTTGGCATGGAACATGTTTGTTTCGCCAATTAACAATGAACATATATTCGTTATGATTACGTATTACACCGCCCAATTTTTCATTGCTCACAGTCTGAGGAACTTTGGTAAAAAGCATCCACGAACTGTCTGGTAAACAAGGGATTGCCTTATACATCACAATCATTTAAACCCCCTTTGAATCAGACCCTTAGATATGTACTACCTATTGATAGGAAATGAAAAAAACTCCACTGATTGAAGATTCGCTTTATAAACAAGCGTAATTTGTTCAAGCTTGCAGAAAACACGATTTGTTTTCCTGCAAGCTTTTTTCACTATAAGACTTAAAGTACTGAAAAACAAAGGCTTTCCCCATAAAACTTTGCTCTCACCAAGTTGTTTAATCCCCTATTTACGACAAATAGCAAATTGTTTTAGACATAAATACGCCTTAAGTCGTACTCCATATTATTTCTTTAGCCTGTTACTTCCTATGTATAACAAGTATACAATCATAACTATAGCCCCTAGTCGTGAATGATGAAGGAACAAAGGCTCGGGGCGCCCGTTTAGCAACGTAGCGACTGGAACGAATCAACTAAAGTTTTAGGAATCATGCTCCTGCAACAGGAGTATGCCGGCGCCCTCCGACAAGCCCGTCTTTAGTCGGCCTTCCTATTTAGAACGAACCGATGATGACTTAGCTTAGGGCGATTTCGTGAAGTCGCCTAGTTGCTGGGCGCTGGAGCCGGACGTGGCTAAATAACTTAGTAAGTTTATCCACAGAGTAAAATTTTGTAATTTCCTAGACAGTCAAAAAATCTTAGTAGAAATACATAAGCCAAGGAGGTGAAGTCATGAAAAAAGCGCTTATTACATCTGGTTTTGTTGCGGCATGCTTATCGGCGATAGTGCTCACTATTTTCAAACCAAAACGGCAAAATAGGAATCTTATTCGAACAACCTAACAACTATGGAGGTAACATAATGACAAGCGCAGCATTAGAATTAGTTCATTTGAAAAAAACCATCGGCAAAAAGGAAATTATTAAAGACCTTTCCTTATCGATTGAACCTGGAGAAGTATTTGGTTTCATTGGACCAAATGGCGCTGGGAAAACGACAACAATACGTATGATCGTCGGTTTAATTAGCATTACAGAAGGTGATGTACTCATTCAAGGGAAAAGTTCCAAAACAAATTTCAAAGACGCTATTAACGAAGTTGGAGCTATTGTGGAAAACCCAGAAATGTACCCATTCATGAGTGGATGGCAAAACGTAAAACATTATGCCCGTATGATGCCAAGAGTAACGAAAGAACGTATGCAAGAAGTAATTGAATTAATGGGGCTTGAAAAAGCCATTCACGAAAAAGTAGGGAAGTATTCATTAGGAATGCGCCAACGTTTAGGGATAGCTCAAGCCCTCCTACATAAACCATCCGTTTTAATACTGGATGAACCTACGAACGGTTTAGACCCTGCTGGAATTCGTGAAATGCGTGACCATATTCGTCATTTAGCTAAAGAACAAAACGTTGCTATTATTATTTCCAGTCATTTACTTTCCGAAATTGAACAAATGTGTGATCGCATTGGAATTATTAAAAATGGAGAGCTTATAACGCTTCAACAAGTTGGAGAAACAGAAAATGATAATCCGCTCCATCATTTACAAGTAACTCCTATGAACCGAGCAAAACAAATATTACATGAACATCTTCAATTAGAGGTAACAGCGTTGGATGGGCGTCTATCATTTCGTTGCCAAAAAGAATCCGTTCCAAACATCATTAGCAAGCTGGTTGAAAACCATTGCGCTATCTATGAACTTACAACAGCACATAATTCATTAGAGGATCAATTCTTTGAACTGATTGGAGAGAATACCATTGAGTAGCATGTTAAAACTTATCCATAATGAACAAATAAAAATATATACAAAAAAATCAACCTGGCTTATGTATCTTATCTTAGCGGGGTTAATTTTCACATTCGCATTTAGTGTCCATTATTATGGTCCACCAAACGAAGAATACCAAGTTGACAACTGGCAACAAGTCTTGCAGGAAAAAAATCAAAACTTAGAACAGGAGATGCAAGAAGACGAATTTGCAAGAAGCAATAATCCTTATATTATTGAAAAAAACAACTATTATTTAGAGAACAATATGCAACCACCCGCATATGATGCTTGGAAATTTACAGGGGAAAATGCAGAATTGCTCACGTTTGTCAGTTTATTAGCTATTATTGTCGCTGCTGGAATTGTTGCTAACGAATTTCGTTGGGGTACCATTAAACTATTACTTATTCGTCCGATAAAGCGAAGTGGTATATTGCTCTCTAAATATATAGCTGTATTGTTATTCGCTTTATATACTGTAGCATTTCTATTTATAACCGCATGGCTCATTGGTGCCATTTTCTTTGGGGTGAACGACATAGACACAAGGCTTGTAATAAGCGCTAAAGACGGCTTCACGTCCATTCCGGTCATCAAAGATATATTTATGAATTACAGTTTTCAACTCGTCGATCTTGTTATGATGACTACGTTAGCATTTATGATTTCGACAGTGTTTCGTAATAGCTCATTAGCAATTGGAATTGCATTGTTTTTACTCATGGGTGGGGCTTCTATTGTTCAAATGCTTGCCGATAAGGACTGGGTAAGATACATCTTGTTTGCCAACACTGATTTGAGACAATATATAGCCGGCAACTCCCCCCTTACAGAAGATATGACATTAGGATTTTCAGTTACCGTTTTAATCGTCTATTATGTTATTTTTATCGTAACTTCATGGGTCGTATTTATAAAACGCGACGTTGCAGGACAATAGTTTTTTAGAAAAATTTGGCTTGTCGCCAAGTCTTATAACGAAAGCTGTAGTTTCTCTTATACTATAAACCTTAAAACTTTATACTTTCCTATAGTACCTGTAAACGGAGGGGATGCCCCCTCCTTATTTTTGTTTGAAAGTAGTCATTGTGTACACTATCCGTTCTTTCCCTCTTTCTTTTTTGGAACAAATCTACGTGTTACAAATAAATGAATCGTTTACATGACAATAATGAAAGGTAGATGTAAGAAAAAACATGTAAAAATTCCCTGGTACTTATGGTACTATTAGCTTACTCACTAGTTGATACGACATTCTTCTGAAAGGATGATAAGCAGATGAAGAAATTGATTATGACCCCTTTTGTATTTTTTGCAGGTTTAGCAATTATGATGATTGTTTTTATCGCTAAAAAATGGACAAACGTAACAAGTAAAAAGCAATAACTGTTGTGAAAATATAGGAAAAACCATTCCTTTCGCCATAAAGACTTGGTAATACAGGCTAAGTTTTTCTATTATATATGAATTAACGGAGGTTAAAGAAATGACTGTAGCAGCAATGGAGTTAGTCAATCTGAAAAAATCAATTGGCAACAAAGACATCATTAAGGGCCTATCCTTTTCAATAAATCGAGGTGAAGTATTTGGATTTATTGGACCAAACGGAGCTGGAAAAACAACGACCATTCGCATGATGGTTGGGTTGATTAATATATCTGAAGGCGATGTACTCATTCAAGGACATAGTATAAAAAAAGATTTTAAACAGGCTGTACGTGAAGTCGGTGCCATTGTTGAAAATCCGGAAATGTATCCATTTATGACAGGGTGGCAAAATTTAAAACATTATGCGCGTATGATGCCAGGTGTAACGGAAGAGCGTATGCTTGAAGTAGTTAAGTTAATGGGTATGGAAAAAGCAATCAAAGAAAAGGTTGGTAGATATTCTTTAGGAATGCGCCAACGTCTTGGAATCGCGCAAGCTCTCTTACACAAGCCGTCTATTTTAATTTTAGATGAACCGACAAATGGCTTAGACCCTGCTGGAATTAGAGAAATGCGCGCGCATATTCGCCATCTTGCCCAAGAAGGAAATGTGGCTGTTATTGTATCTAGTCACCTACTTTCCGAAATTGAACAAATGTGTGACCGCATCGGTGTGATTAAAAATGGCGAAATGGTTACACTACAGCAAGTTGGCGCTCAAGATAATGAGAATCTCGTTCACCAATTAACGGTTACACCAACTACGAAGGCAAAACAATTAATCCAAGAAGAATTCGCTTTACAAGTAGTAGAACAAGATGGAATACTATCTTTTCATTGTAAAAAAGAGCAGATGCCAGCAGTTATTAAAAGCTTAGTAGAAAACAACTGCTCCATTTATGAGGCGAATGTTGTAAATGGAACCTTAGAGGACCAATTCTTTGAACTGATTGGAGAGAACACCATTGAGTAGACTTTTTAAATTAATCCAGAATGAACAAGCAAAAATATATATTCGAAAATCGACTTGGATTATGTATATCATATTATTTGGAATTATCATTGCTGGTGCTTTTTTAACCGATAAATTCTCTGATTTAAATGAGGATTACCAAGGTGACGACTGGCGTGAAGTGCTTCAAGAAGAAAACAAAGATCTGCAAAAAGAAATGGAAAAAGATGAATATGCAGCATCTATGAACCCAGAAACAATTGCCAAAAACAATTATTATTTAGAAAACGATATACAGCCCGCTCCTTATGGTGTATGGAATTTTGTGGGGGAAAATTCGGGATTAATGATGTTAGTTAGCTTATTAACTATTATTGTAGCAGGTGGCATTATCGCCAATGAATTCCGCTGGGGTTCAATTAAATTACTACTTATTCGCCCTATTAGTAGAAGCGGAATATTATTATCCAAGTATTTAGCAACACTCCTATTTGGCTTATATACAACCATCTTTTTACTTATTATATCTTGGATTGTTGGGGCTATCTTCTTTGGTGTTGGAGATATGAACCCTGAAATTGTTAAACAAGCAGCAGATGGATTTACTTCTGTGTCGCTATTAGAAGAGACTTTCACGCAATATGGGTATCAATTAGTGCCACTTATCATGATGGCAACTCTAGCGTTTATGATTTCAGCTGTATTTCGTAACAGCTCTCTAGCAATCGGTATTTCCATTTTCTTAATGATGGGTGGAAATACATTTATTGGTTTCCTAGCAAAGAAAGAATGGGCCAAATACATTCTGTTCGCTAATCTCGATTTAAGTCAATTTGCGGACGGTAAGACACCTATGGTTAAAGGACTGACCTTAGAATTTTCCATTACGATGTTAGCTATTTATTACGTCGTCTTCTTAGCAATGTCCTGGATTATATTTACAAAACGCGATGTAGCTGGACAATAATAGCTCACAATAACCTTACATTCGTAGGAAGAATTGTTCTTTCGAATGTAAGGTTTTTATAAGAAGTTGAAAGTACATCTAAAGAAAGTTGATATTTATCGCGTTTAATGATATGATTGCGTTATCAAATAAACATTCGGATCACATGTTACTAACAGGATTAGGCATGGTGGTATGATAGAGTAACCTACCATTCAGGACTCTTGATACTGCCATGTCTTTTTTACGAATAATATAACGTATCGTGCATTCGAAAATGACTTGCTTTGTGATCCGGTTAACATAATACATGAATCCTGTTTCCAATTTTTTGCGAAACGTTTTATACTTTTTACCATAGATGCAACATTCCACCATAACAACTTATAGAAGAAGGAGTTAAGCTTATGTTTAAAAAACTGTTTAAAAAATCTAAAGAACAAATTATTTATGCCCCATTAAATGGTGATATTCTTCCACTCGAAGAAGTTCCCGATCCTGTCTTTAGTCAAAAAATGATGGGGGAAGGTATCGCTATCATGCCAAACGATGGCAAACTTGTCTCTCCAATAAATGGAAAAGTGGTACAAATTCCAGATACAAAGCACGCCATTGGCCTTGTTGGCGACGATGGTACTGAAATTTTGATCCATGTCGGTTTAGAAACTGTAGCACTGAAAGGAAAAGGATTTGATGTTAAAGTTCAAGCAGGTGATACAGTAAAACTAGGCGATCTGCTAATGGATATTGATTTAGCTTATATTAAAGAACATGCATCCAGCACAGTGACACCTATTATCATTACAAATAATACGGATGGGAGTAAACAGCTTAGCTATACAGATGAAACGAAAAGTATAGCACAAGAAACCGCTCTAATAACGGTTACTTCCTAACATACAAAACAAGAGTACTGTAACTACAGCCTAGCTTCGCTCTCTATGTCCTAGGTTGCATAAATCATATAACAAAGGCGCAAGCGTCCGTTTAGCAACGTAGCGACTGGAGCGAATCAACTAAAGTTTAAGGAAGCCTGTCACTAAATCAGGAGTATGCCGACGCCCTAAGGCAAGCCCGTTTTTTAGTCGGCTTCCCTCTTTAGCACGAACCGACGGTGACGTATCATAGGGCGATTTCGTGAAGCCGCCTAGTTGCTAAGCGTTGGAGCCGGACGTGGTATTCCGTTAAATCGGTATCCCAAAGCAACAAACTTTATACTTTCTTATCATATTAGAAAAACGACCTGTCTTTTAAAGGAGATGTCTTCCGGTGAGAATCACAAAGATACTTAATAATAATGCTGTAATAGTAACAGATGGCAATCAAGAAAAAATAGCAATTGGCGCTGGGGTCGCTTTTAATAAACAAAAGAAAGATATTGTTAATCCATCCAAGATTGAAAAACTGTTTGTTGTTAAAGAAAATGAAAAATTACAAGAATTAATTATGCGTATACCGGAAGAACATCTACTTATCTCTGAAGAAATTATCGCTTATGCTGAACAGCAATTAGGAACAAGTCTAAATGAGCATATTGTGTTAGCTTTAACAGATCATCTTTCTTTTGCCATTGAACGTACGAGAGAGGGAATATACTTACAAAATAAACTATTGCAAGAAATAAAGATGATGTATCGTGAAGAATTTAATATTGGAATTTGGGCCATTGAACATGTAAAAGAGAAGTTGCAGATTGAGCTACCAATGGATGAAGCCGCATTTATAGCACTCCATGTCCACACAATGAAGATTAAAGGAGGTGATTTACATGAAACAGTAAAACAAACGGCAATTGTCAAAGATATGATTGATAGCATTCAACACAACTTAAATATTACCTTTAACGAAAACAGCCTCGCATTTGAACGGTTAATGACGCATTTACGTTTTGCCTTAAATCGAGTCCATCATTATGAAGCCCACTCATTAGATGAAGAGATGCTCGAGATGATTAAAAAGAAATTCAAACGCTCTTATCGTAGTGCGATGAACGTAGCAAAAAAAGTAGCCACAAACCATGGAATTGAATTACCCGAGGAAGAACTTGGCTACATTGCATTACACATCGAGCGGTTGAAAAAATTCCAATAACATAACTTTGCTTTTAGGGAACCTTCTAGGATTTTGAGTTCTGATCTATTTAAATTTTTCATCAAAATTTTATACTTTGTTTATTAATTGATCAGTTCTTGCTTCATAGTAAATCTTTGTTCAATTAATTGGAATGAACTTAGCAGTGATTCCACAAAATTTTCATCTGAAAATATTTTTTTCAGATGATCTGCTTGTAAATTACGGACATATCGTTTTTCCTTATAGATTCTTCTTAAAATACTTTCTAATTGATTTGGTCTGTAATCAAATTTATCCTCATCAGAAAAATACATCGAGGCCTCTACTAAGCTAGAATTAGGAGTAATTGTATAAACACCCATCATAGCAGCTTCTAATGGCGTTATTCCTAGTGTTTCATATCTAGAAGTACACAAAAAAGTTGCTTTATTACGGACTAATTTAAACAAACTGTACAATTCATTTTGTGGCAAAGTTTGAATGATAAGAAAATGTTGTTTCAAGTGTTCAGGTATTAAATTTATTAATGCTACTCTTCTCTCTCCTTTATCTTTTGGATCACCAGCTATCAAAACCTTAATAGGTATACCACTATCTAGAGATTTTACCAAAGACGTAATTAAAAACTCCAAATTCTTAAAGTAATCAATTCTTGCAACAGTCGATATGATTAGCATTTCATTTTTCTTGACTGAAATAAATTTAAAGATTTTATCCATTAAAGTTATCTCTTTAACGTTTGGTAAAGCAATAGGGGGAACTATCTTAAAGATGTTTTTCTCGTCAATCCCTTTTTTCATAATAAAGTTTTTTTGAAGTTCTGAATGCTGCAAAACAAATACATTTTCTTTTCTGTTAAGAGCTAACAAGCCTTCTTTTTGTTGCCTAGTTAGATGACAAGCCTTTTCTTTGGACTCAAACGCTATATATGATTCTGAGGCTGAATAATGATTGATAAAATCTTCTACAAAAGGCCCGTGATGTGTGACGCAGCATGGTACATGTTGAGGATGATATTTTAATAGTGTATCCGTTTGGTAGTATACGATAGGAAGGGAAAATGGTGATGACATCAACATTATTCTAGAAATTGCCGCTTCTAAAACATTTTTTATTAAAAACGTTTCTATATTAAAATTAAACTTCATTGTAATTACAATGTGATTTTTAATGTATTTTTCCTCAAGTACAGGGTAGGTTAAAGACTCATCTCTTTTATATAAAATCAATCCAGCATACCTATTATTTTTGTATAAGCAATCCATCACATTCATTGTAAACGAGGTAGCCCCTACTTTTGCAGTAAAATTCCAAGTAGAGGGAAAGTATTTTTCGTTTAAAACAATGATACCTTGAAAAGCGCCTTTTTTATACTTATTCATATTTGCACTCCCTTATATCGAGCAAATTTCATACAACCAAATATTACCAACTAAAAATTGATTTGTCAATATTCTACCAAATCAAACAAAACTTAAAACGAAAATTTGTAAACTTTCCTATAAATATATCGATTTTTCATTTATACTGTAGGAAAGGATAAAAAATCCAGTGTTTTTAATATTCAATAAAATCGGCTTGTCGCCAAGTATTGATAGCGACAAGCCACATTTCTTATTCTACAAAAGAACAGAGAGGAGTATACATATGTTTAAAAAATTGTTTCATTCTATTGGTATTGGTTCTGCACAAGTTGATGCTAAAATAGACACTGAGGACTTTAAACCTGGGGAAACGGTGGAAGGTGTCTTAGACATAGAAGGAGGCAATTCGGAACAGCGAATTGACCAAGTTTATGTAACCGTTGCAACAAATTATACGTCAGAAATAGGGGATAATGAAGATGATAATGTGCGGCATGTACTGGGACGCTTTAAGCTTACAGACGAATTTGTTATTCAAGAAGGCGAAAAGAAGTCGATCCCTTTTAGCTTCCAACTACCTGTACGTACACCAGCAACTTTAGGAAAAACAAGGGTTTGGTTGGAAACAGGCATGGATATTAAAAAAGCGCTTGATCCAAGAGATAAAGACCACATCCACGTTGATCCACACCCATTAGTTGACGCTTTCCTTGATGCCGCAGACAGCTTCGGATTGGAATTAAAAGAAGTAGAATGTGAGTTCACCCCCATCTCCTTTGGATTAAGAAAGGAGTTTCCGATAGTTCAAGAATTTGAATTTAAGCCAGAGGAGGGCAAATATAAACGGAAACTTGATGAATTAGAAGCTCTATTTTTTGTCTATGAATCAGAGGTTGTAGCCGTTATAGAAGTCGATCGGAAAATGAGAAACGAAGATCATCCGCTCGCAGAAATTTTTGATTTAGATGAAAGCAACGTTGTACTACGCTATGGATTTGATGATGTGGATGATTTGCCAGAGAAGCTAGAGGCTCTTATTGAGAAAAATCTCTAGTAATGCTAGTGCTACAACAACTCATATCGAAATAAACGATGAACATCTTAAATAAAGGTATTAGAGAGCTTTAAATCCTCTTAGACAAAGGATTCGAAGCTCTTTTTTTAAATTAGTTTTGTTTCTTCGCTGCTATAACTGGTTGTAGCTTTGAATAAGCCTCATGTCAAATCATACAATCAATGGCAATCCATACAGTACATAATGTGCGGAATAAACACAATACTTGCTTTCTTAAAGCTATACACGGTTATGTTAAGAAAATCACCAATTAACTTGACATGTATTAAACACATGTTATAACATGTACACATAACATCAAAGGAGGAATAGGCATGCAGACAAAAGAAGAAATTGTTCGCTATCTAAATTATTTGACAGACACTTGGAAATCTGTAGAAGAAAATGAGGTTGACGCTATAGAAAAAGCATCCGACCTGATCTTCCAAAGCTGTAAACAAGGTGCTCGATTTTATGTATTTGGTTCAGGTCATTCCCATATGGTAGCTGAAGAAATATATATTCGAGCTGGTGGATTAGCATATGTAAAAGGTATGTTGCCTCCAGAACTTATGTTACATGAGATGCCAAATAAAAGTACGTATTTAGAAAGACTGGATGGATATGCAAAAAGTATGTTGAACTTATACAAGGTGGATGGCAAAGATACGTTAATGGTCGTCTCAAATTCTGGCAGAAATAATGTTCCTGTAGAAATGTGTTTAGAAGCAAAAAAACTAGGTGCCAGTGTAGTTGCTCTAACATCCATGGATCATTCCACCAATGTATCCTCCAGACATGCTTCAAATAAAAAAATGTACGACATTGCAGATGTAACCATCGATAATCACGCTCCTAAAGGGGATGCAGCGTACATGATGGAAGATGTTCATACGGGGTTAGGACCAACATCTGATTTTACAAGTATCGGGATTGCCCAAGCAATCATTATAGGCGTTATTTACAAGTTAAAAGAAGCTGGTTTAGAAGTACCTGTTTTTAAAAGCTCAAACGTAGATGGCGCTGATAAATACAATGAAAAAATCTTTGATACCTACTATGGATATTGGAAATAGTGCATTTTATAATCCATTTCTTATGCATGATACAATGAAGCTATTAGATTATTGAAAAGGAATGCAATGATATGAAATCGAATGTAGCGAAATACCAAATTGTAAAACAGTATATTTTAGAGCAAATTGAAAAAAGAATTTATCAGCCGCATCAATTAATTGAATCAGAATTAGAATTAGCAGAAAAGCTTAACGTCTCTAGAATAACGGTAAGAAAAGCATTGGAAGAATTAGTGAATGAAAAAGTGTTATCTAAGAAAAAAGGAGTTGGAACATTTGTAAACCCCCTTCCTAAATATTTAGGTTTTAAGCCAGGAATAGGCTTTACTTCTGAAGCAAAAAACAGAGGGCTAACTCCTTCAACTAACTTGTTGCGGCTTGCTAAAGTAGCTGCGGAGGAAGATCAAGCTATAGATATGCAAATGCATGTAGGTGATCCATTGTGGCTTGTCGAACGAATTCGCTATGCGAATGGTGTAGCAGTGTCTTACGAGTTAGAGTATTTTGATTACCACTTAGTCGGAGAATTAACCGAAGACATTTGTAAGCAATCCATTTATGAACATTTAAAAGAAAAAGGAATCGAATACGAATATGTCGATCAAAGGATTTCAGCTCTATTAGCTGATAAAGCCTCTGCGCAGCATTTAAACGTTCCGATTGGCTCACCGCTTATTGACATAAAAAACATTGCCTATTTAAAAAATGGAAAGCCTTTTAATCTCGGCTTCGCATTGTACCAAACAAATTCATTCCATCTCATGCATACCGTGTATCGCTAGTACAAAACAAAAGCTCGGCGCCCGTTTAACAACATAGCGAGTGGAAAGCATCAACGAAAGATTTAGGAATTATGCCACTAAAACATGGGTATGCCGACGTAGGGCGGCAAGCTCGTTTTTAGTCGGCCTTCCTCTTAGTCATGAACCTTATGATAACTTCGCTTACGGTCGATTCATGAAATCGCCTAGTTGCTGGGCGTGGCTATTCCTTTATGTTGTTATACACAAGCATCTAATTTTTATATTTTCCTATAATGCAAGAGTGAAATTGAACCACACATTTTGGGTATCAAGCCTAATTCCAAAGGAGAGTTCCATATGAAAGTGATACTGCTATGTAGCGATTATGAGGAAAAACTATTCCCTTACGATAAATGGCAACCCGCTTGTTTAGAAGTTTTAAATGTTTCTAATATTATTCATCAGGTTGATTTTTTTATAAAAAATGGCATAAACCCCAAGGATATACATGTATTTTTAGGACATCAACCAAAGCAAGTCACCCATCTATTATGGAAATATTCGGGTATTCAGCTACATGGTAATTTTAACGATTCTCGAAGCTTCTTAGCTGGAATCTATCCAAGCTTAGATGAAAAAACGGTCATTGTAAAATCAGACTATGTCTTTGTTAACGAAGATCTCAAGAAAATACTACATCATCATGCCGAAGATTCCGTATTATTAACAGAGAAGAAAGAAAGCACAGAAGCCATCTGCGCCAACGTAGAAAATGATGACATTCAATATTTCTTAGGACATCCTAGGGATCATTATGTTACACATCAAGTAGCAGGGGTGTATTGTTTAAGTAAAGCGGCATTACAATATATCATTCATAGTTCAGATGGCTTCGAAAAAAGAATTTCTGGTTCCATGATTCCAGATTCGTTTTTCATTGAAAACGGATTGAATCAGTATTTGGATGATGGATCACAAATAAAATGTAAGCTGGCCGAGAATGAAGTTTTTCAACTGAGGTTTCCTTGGGACATTTTAAATGCTAATGTGTATCATTTGGATTTGCTGGTTAAGCAAATGACAGAAAATGATATTAGCCCAAGTGCAAAAATAGATAAAACAGCTTCTATTCATGGCGTTATAAAAATTGGCGAGCACTCGTATGTAGGGAAAAATGTGGTCGTAAATGGGAACCTCATCGTAGGCGATCATGTGGTCATTGATAATGGAGCCATTTTAAATGGAAACATACTCATTGGCGACCATTCTTATGTAAAGGACTACGCAAAATTGGAAGGACCAACTGTCATCGGCAAAGAGAATAAATTTGGACATAATGCAGAATTTAAAGGGGTTTCTATGAAAGGCGTTTCTGCTGTTCATTATAGCGAGATGTTTGGTGTCATCGGACGATATGTCGACATTGCAGCAGCGTGCGTAGCTGGGATTTTAAGATTTAATGATACAAAACAGCCGCACAACATGACAGGTCGGATTTACACGCCGGAGCATTCAAATGCGATTTTTATAGGAGATTATACTCGCACAGGTATTAATAACGTTTTCTTTCCAGGTGTCAAAGTTGGCAGTAATTCCGCTTTATATCCTGGGCTTAATGTAGAAAAAGACGTCGCCCATGAAACCTTAGTCATAAAGAAACAAGAAATCATTGAAAATAGATGGGATGCAAAGAGATACGGCTGGTAGAATCAACCATTAACAAGTGCATTTTTTTCAAGAAGCCGTTAAGGGCACTTTCCCCTAAACGGCTTGTAAAATCTCGATTATAATTTATGGAAGTCCGTACCTTATCTCCAGAATTCATTTACCGACAGAAAAGTGCTCCTTATACAGCATTTTACAAAAACCGATGCTTTTATCAAATTTCCCCTATTATTAACAACATTACATCATTTATCGAAAAGGCCCATAACATGTCATTTTATGATATAATGAGTTGCCTGCACGCTTGAAAACCTCGCATTATTAGTAAGTCATCATTAATTTCGTACACATTTCGCAACAAACTCTAATTATTATTTTACAAAAATTTCGATAAGGGGGAATTTTATTGGAAAATTTCACAATTTGGTCTTTCATGATTGATCTTAGCATTATTTCTGGATTACTTTTGGTCGGAACGATTTTACGAGCAAAAGTAAAATGGATTCAAGCTTTATTTCTACCTGCTAGTATGATTGCAGGATTTCTCGGACTTGCATTTGGTCCAAGTGGCTTTGGTATATTACCTTTCTCCAATCAATTTAGCGCTTATCCTGGGTTACTCATTGCTGTCATTTTTGCTGCTATCCCAATTGGCGCAGCAAAAGTACACTTATCTGAAGTGTTTCACCGCGTTCGCAATATGTTCTCTTATTCCATGATCCTTACCCTATCCATGTGGGGGATTGGTGTTCTTTTTGCATTGCTTATTTTAAATCCCATCTTTTCAGACTTACCTAGCGGGTTCGGTCTCGTCTTAGGTGCAGGGTTTTTAGGTGGACATGGTACAGCAGCAGCAATTGGCGAAGGATTAGCCCATGCTGGCTGGAAAGAAGCAATGGATTTAGCGATGACCTCTGCAACCGTAGGCATTCTCATTGCAGTATTAGGTGGACTATTTCTTATTAAGCATAGTACTGAAAAAGGAAAAACGAAATTTATTACGAGCTTTAAGGACCTTCCTACTGAGTTAAAATCTGGGCTTATACCTAAATCCAAACGTTTCCATATGGGACAAGAAACTGTGTCATCCAGTTCTATCGACCCCCTTGTACTACACTTGGCGATTATCGCCTTTGTCATTGGTGTATCCTATTGGATTACAAATATTCTGTCAGATTTAATACCATCTGTTTCCGTGCCACTATTCAGTGTTGCCTTTGTTCTGGGTTTATTGTTTCAAGCAATTAGCCGGAGAGTAAAATCAGATGAATATATTGACCAACGTGTAATGGAGCGAATTGGCGGAACAGCTACAGATTTTCTCGTCGCTTTCGGTATTGCATCAATTAACATCACTGTCGTTATCGACTACGCTTTACCGCTACTTTTCTTATTCGCCTTCGGAACAATTTGGGCATATGTATTATTCCATTTTGTTGGCCCCAATATATTTAAAGATTTTTGGTTAGAAAAATCTATTTTTGGTTGGGGATGGAGTACTGGCACTGTCGCTATGGGACTAGCTCTATTACGTATTGTCGACCCTGAACTGAAGAGTCGTACTCCAGAAGATTATGCTCTTGCTTATATTGGTGTCGCCCCTGTTGATATTATCATCGTAACCTTTGCTCCAATCTTATTTGGACTCGGATTTACTTGGGTTATCCCTCTTGTACTCCTACTTGGAGCTGCAGTAATTATTGCCATTTACAAGTATGCAGGCTGGTGGGGACAAAGTAAACATGAAAACACGCCTAGCTAATGATATGCTCCCAATATGGTAGACAGAGAAATAATAAAAACTCTTTACTACGATATTGGGGGCATTTTCTATGTCTAAAAGAAGAAGTAAACATACGTTAGATGAAAGAATCGAGGCGGTATTA
>NZ_JABXHF010000081.1:0-16857 GCF_013393565.1 Virgibacillus sp. | reverse complement strand
AATATTAAGCAATTGAATCATTGCATTTTTATGCTTATTCATTGGGACATAGTCTACGCCATCATGCTTAGCGTAGGCAGGTGTACTCTTTTCGTTATTCGGCCCAAATAACTTATCAATAAATTTGCCATACGTAAAATAAGCTACAATTAGTAAAATAATAGATAAAATAAATGTAATCATGTATATCCCCCTTTGATATCATCTTGTTGAAAGCGTTTACCCAATACTAGTATACCTATTTATAAGGAAAGATGAAAGTATTTTGCGACAATATTCGACTATAACATCACGTGATTTACTTAAATAAAATGTTAGTCAAGTAGATATTTAGAAAACGTGGCTTGTCGCCTAGCATTATGACGAGAATACGCTGTCGTTTTTCTTATACTATACATCTTTAAACTTTTATATTTTCCGATAGTACAAAAAAGGACACATTCACTTGATATGAATGAAATCTCAACGAAAGTGCAATTGAGTATATGTATCCTCCTTTGAGAACAAAATAATTTTCAGTAAACCTAACAATACACAAATCGTTTCACTGTGAATACTTTAGGTTGAAATGGTTAATAATTTGAAAAGTATCTATGAAGGCAACTAAGTTATAAAAAATAACTGTTGCTTTTTATAGTTTCATCTACAACAGGCTAAAAGGCAAAAGAAAAAGGAGTCTGGTCTAGTGACTTTGGAAAAATCAATTAATCAAGGAACAGTTTTAGTTTTAGGAACTATATTCATTGGTTTATGTTATCAGTTAATCCCTGTGTTTTTTACAATGAACCCAACACTTGAAGTCGTATCGACTATTTTCAATGCTTTTCTGGGTGGTATATTAGCATATGTTGTTTTGAGAGGAGAATTTATAGACTGGTTTAAACATTTTAGTTTGAAATGGGTGATTTTGGGTTCTGTTTTAATGATAATTACTGGAGTAGTTCTCGGTAACTTATATACATTTCTAGTAAACGATTCAATTGAACAAAATACTGTCACAAGTGTTTTATCTTGGAATTACTTCATCATCCATGTTCCGTTCTTATTAATGGGGGAAGAACTACTTTCTATTCCACTTTTATATGGTATATGGAAAAAATGGGGCTATTAAGTGCGCTTCTATTTTCCGTTTGGCACCTTGCTGCTTATAACTTCAATCTTTTACAAATTTTAATCCTCATTACTCCGAGCCGCTTAATTTTAAACTATCTATTTAAAAAGACAAATTCTATTCTTGTGGCTTGGATGGCTCATATTCTCTTTGATCTATTTGCTTTCTTACCTTATCTTCTGTGAACTAATAAAGTGAGGCTTCTTTAGTATGCGATTTTTCGAACTGAATGGTAAGTGCCATTAGAAAAACTTGGCATACCAAAGTCAAACTTGACCAAAACCGCTGTCGTTTTATGGCGTTGGCTCTATAAACTAGCTTAAAAAATAAAAGTAACAAGCAAGGACAATCTATCCGAAAACGATCATACAGTTGTTCGTTAGTATTTAACTGGGTTTATGAAGGTAAATGTGTGTTTTATCTTAGCAGAAAATATGCAAAAGGAGATTTTAAACATAATTATTGAAATGTTAATTTTTTTGTGATAATAATATAACAATACGATTGAGGAGGATACATCATGAAAAGAACATTATTTGCTTTTTTAACTGTAATTATTCTATTTTCATTAGTAGCATGTGCGGGAGGAGAAAGTGGTGAGGAAGAAGGAACATCCGAACAAAATGAAAGCAAGAAGCGTTTAACCGTCAACCTGTCTGCAGATCCTGTTTCACTTGATCCGCATGCAGCTAACGATGGTACATCGCTATATGTGATGAATGCTATGTATGATACACTTGTTGCTATGAATAAAGAGTTGGAAATAGAACCTGCCTTAGCTGAAAGTTTGGAACAGGTAGATGAACTAGTTTGGGAAGCTAAGCTTAGAAAAGATGTTACATTTCATGATGGTAGTGAATTGAATGCAGAAGTTGTAAAGGCGAATTTGGATAGGGTTCGTGATCCAGATGTAGGTTCACCATTAGCGTTTTTATTTGATATGATTGATTCTGTGAGCGTAGTGGATGATTTTACCGTGCATATTGAAACGAAATTCCCTTTTGCTGCGTTACCATCACACTTAGCTCATCCAGGCGGACATATTATCAGTTTAGATGCAATAGAAATAGATTATCAACAAATGGAAGATGGAGGAGATCCATTTACGTATATTAATGAGAATCCAGTGGGTACAGGGTACTTTAAGTATGATGAGCGAGTAAATGGGGAGTATGTATCACTTGTGAAGAATGATGCTTACTGGGGGAAAAGAGCAAAAGTTGATCAAGTGACCTTTAAGACAGTTCCAGAAGATGCAGCCCGAATTGCTGAGCTACAAACTGGGGAAGCTGATATTATTTATCCTGTTAATCCGAATGATATGGAACAAATTAATAATAATGAAGAAACAGTTGTTCATGAGACAGAAAGTGCAAGTATGTCTTACCTAGGTATGAATAATAATAAAGAACCTTTTCAAGATAGTAATGTCAGACAAGCGATAGCAATGGCAATTGATAAACAAGAGCTGATAGACGGCGTGTTTTCAGGAGTACCATTAGTGGCAAATGGCCCTTTGGCACCAACAGTTGTTGGCTATAGTGATAGCTTGGAAGCAATCGATTATAATCTTGATAAGGCAAGCGAGTTATTGAAGGAAGCTGGTTATGAAGAGGGTTTTAGCGCAACCATTTTAGCATATGACCGTACGACTTCTGATGTAGCAGAATATATTCAAGTGCAGCTTGAGAAAATAGGTATTGATGTGAATATTGAAATGGCTGAGGTGGGAGCATATTTGGAAGTAACAGCAAATGGAAGTTTTGATATGTTTATCGGCAGCTGGGGTACAGTGACTCTTGATGCAGATTATGGTTTATATCCAATGTTTTATTCTCAGAATGCAGGTTCTGCTGGCAATAGGTCTTTTTTTAACAACGAACGAGTAGATGAGTTATTAGAAAATGCAAGACAAACATCTAATGAACAGGATCGCTTGCAACTTTATAAAGAAGCGCAGCAAATAATCATGGACGAAGCTACAATTGTTCCTTTATACCATTCGGTTCTCTTGGCTGGTCTACGTGAAGAAGTAGCGGGGTTTTATCAATACCCAAGCAGTTTTCCATTTTTACGAGATGTGGCAATGAATTATTGATTATCAATGAGGGTGCATAATATATTATCATTCTAATGCTAGACAGGAAGTAATTACCACCAAAATATGTTTTTAAATGAAATTCAGCTATTATGATAAAAGAAAACAGTGGACATAGCGGATAGTTCTTGTTCCGATTTTAGACTGTTTTCCATAAAAATCTCGATTGTGTAAGAAAAATGTACATTTTATGGATACTATTTTTAAGGATATTTACACATGAGATAAAATGATTATTAATAAGATGAGGGATATTTTAATTATTTTATCGTCAGTGACCATTTTTAAAAGTAACACAAATACTATCCCTGTTATTGGGTCATCTTCAACTAAAAGGACAGCAATAATGTCTAAAACAGGTATTTCTTCATTTAAAATATCGAATGTATTTTCCAAGTTGCTCACCCTTTTTCTGTTTTTAAAATAAAATGTCGTAAACTCTTCCTACAAAAACTCACCCATAAAGAGAAAATAAGAAGGGGGAAACGGACTATATATTATATGTATTACCTAGAATAATGCGATGGTAGAAATGCTGATGAGCAGAAAAAAGAAGGTATACATGTAAAAAAATATCTAAGCTCAAACGGAGCTTAGATATTTTGGTTTACTGTCTTTTAATCGATTTTTTAGTTAACATTAGCTTCTATTTTTATGTCGGTTGCATTTCACCAGTTACAATTTTTTCAATGTGATGACATGCAGCTCGGTGCCCTTCTTTCATATGATCCAAGTTGCGTAAATCAGGAACTTCTGTTTTACATAAATCGGTAGCAAATGGACATCTTGTATGGAAGCGACATCCAGTTGGCGGATCTATTGGAGACGGAACATCCCCTTTTAGAATAATACGTTCTTTTTTAGCTTCTGGATCAGGTGTTGGTATAGCTGATAATAATGACTTCGTATAAGGGTGCTGTGGATTATCAAATAACGACTTTTTGTCAGCAATTTCTACAATTTTCCCTAAATACATGACAATAATTCGATCCGAAATATGTCGAACTACACCGAGATCGTGGGCAATAAATAAAAAGGTTAATTTAAATTCACGTTGTAAATTCTTTAATAGATTCAATACTTGTGCTTGTACGGAAACATCTAAAGCAGAAACAGCTTCATCACAAATAATTAATTTCGGATTAACTGATAGAGCACGGGCAATCCCGACTCTTTGACGCTGCCCACCAGAAAACTCATGTGGGTATCGGTCAATTTGTCCAGCATTTAACCCAACTGTTTCCAATAGTTCAATCGCACGTTTTCTGCGCTCTTTTTTTGGTATTACATTTTGAATGGCCATTGCTTCTGTTAAAATTTGCGCGACGGTTTGGCGTGGGTTTAATGAAGCGTATGGATCCTGGAAAATTACTTGTAAGTCTTTTCGTTTTTTACGCATGTCGCTTTTGCTCAACGCTAATAAGTCTCCGCCATCAAATTCGATTTCTCCAGCTGTAGGTTCATCTAAGCGTAGAATGGCACGACCAGTCGTAGATTTTCCACAACCTGATTCACCGACGACACTTAATGTTTCCCCTTCGAAAATTTCAAATGTAACATCGTCTACTGCTTTAACGTGGTTAACGGTTCTTCCTAGAAAACCACCTTTAATCGGGAAATATTGTTTTAAATTAGTTACTTTGAGCAACTCTTTTTGGGCCATGTGCCTTCACCTCCGCATCTCCATCCCAACGATCAGTATATATCCAACAACGAACTTCACTTTCTCCTTCTACATGATCAAGGGAAGGGAGTTCTTCCATACAAAGTTCAGTGGCAAACGGACATCTTGGTGCAAAACGGCAGCCTTTTGGCATATCCTTTGGACTTGGCACGCTACCTCTAATCGGCTCCAATTCATCCACATCTGTATCATGACGAGGAATGGACTTCAATAACCCTACTGTATAGGGATGTTTAGGATTTTTAAACAAGGACTTCACATCTTGGTATTCGACTACTTTACCACCGTACATAACGGCTACATAATCACACGTCTCTGCTACTACACCTAAGTCGTGGGTAATCATAATGACAGACATACCAAGGCGATCCTGTAAGTCATTAATAAGATCCAAAATTTGTGCTTGTATCGTTACATCTAATGCTGTAGTTGGTTCATCTGCAATAAGTAAATCTGGGTTACAAGCCAGCGCCATGGCGATCATAACTCGTTGTCGCATCCCGCCAGATAGCTCGTGTGGATATTGTTTCACTCGTTTATCTGGGGAAGGAATACCAACTAGTTTTAATAATTCAATCGCTTTCTTTGTTCCATTTTCTTTGCCCAGACCCTGATGGACCTTTAATGTTTCACGAATTTGTTGTCCAATGGTATAAACAGGATTTAAGGAAGTCATCGGCTCTTGGAATATCATGGAAATTTCGTTCCCCCGAATTTGACGAATTCCCTTGTCTGTTAATGTAGTTAAATCTCTACCTTTAAAGTTAATCTCTCCACCTTTTACTTTACCAGGATGATCAAGCAATCTTAATATTGATAGTGCTGTAATACTTTTACCAGAGCCTGATTCTCCAACAATACCTATTGTTTTCCCTTTAGGTAATTTAAAGGAAACACCATCCACTGCTTTTACTTCAAAATCATCTAGGTAAAAAGATGTCTGTAAATCTTTTATATCTAAAATAATATCTTCACTCATTCTGTTCACCTCTTTTCTACATCTACTATTCTAAGTCAATCCGTTTATTTAAGAACTTGTAAGAAATATCGACAATTAAATTTACAAATACGAATACGATAGCAATTACTAAAACGGCGGCTTGTACTACAGGGAAATCCCTTGCCAATATACGATCAATGATTAATTTCCCCATGCCATTAATAGCAAATACAGATTCAGTCAAAACAGCTCCCGCTAGTAAACTACCAAATTGTAATCCTACAACTGTTACTACTGGTATTAATGCATTTTTTAAAGCGTGGCGATAGATAACGATTCTTTCACCTAAGCCTTTGGCACGCGCTGTTCGAATATAATCTTGAGAAATTACATCCAACATGCTGGAACGCGTCATCCTAGCAATAACGGCAGCTCCCATCGTTCCTAGTGTAATGACTGGCATCACGATTTGCTCTGGCGTCCCCCACCCTGTTGGCGGCAACCAACCGAGTTTAATAGAGAACCATTGCATTAACATAAGGCCAAACCAGAAGTTAGGCATCGATAATCCGAATAATGCTATTAACATAATAGAAACATCCGCAAATGAATATTTTCTAACCGCTGAAATAATACCTGCAATTAGTCCTAAAAATATACTAAACAGCGTACTGTAAACAGCTAATTCAAAAGTAACCCAAAATTTTGGCCATAGTTCCTCACTAACTGGTAAACTTGTTCTCCAAGAATTTCCGAAATCTAACATAGCAGCATCTTTGACAAAATTAAAATATTGAATCAGTATCGGATCATTTAATCCTAATCGTTCTTCAATTTGTTCAACTGTATCTGGAGGCGCGCTTTCACCAGCAATAATATGTGCTGGGTTTCCTGGAGATAGGTGCATAAGGGAAAACACTAAAATAGTTACACCTATTAAAACAGGAATCAGCTGTAATAAACGCCGTACAATAAATTGAAACATCGTTGCACCTACTTCCTATTTTTTCATTTTTGGATCTAACGCATCTCGTAAACCATCACCAAAGATGTTGAAGGCTAATACGATTAACATGATTACCAAGCCTGGGAACAACGCAATATGGCCTGCATCCCACATAAAGTCACGGCCGTCACTTAAAAGTGCACCCAATTCTGGTGATGGTGGCTGTGCCCCCATCCCTAAAAATGACAGACCACTAGCAGATAGTACTGCTGTAGCAATGAATAGACTCGCTTGTACAATAATTGGCGACAAAATATTTGGTAAGATATGTTTGAATATAATTCTCGTATCAGATGCGCCTAGTGCCTTCATGGAATCAATGTATTCTAATTTTTTTGTAGCCAATGTTGACCCTCTTACAATTCGAGCAAACGTCGGAATTGCAAAAATGGCAACAGCAAAAATTACATTTCGCAAATTTGCTCCTAGAATACTAATTAACGCTAGAGCTAATAAAATTCCTGGGAAAGCTAGCAAAATGTCCATCATTCGCATGATAATAGCATCTAATTTTCCGCCGTAGTAACCTGAAATTAATCCAAGAAAAATACCAACAATTCCACCCAAAATAGTTGCTGAAATACCTATACCCATCGTAATTCCTAATCCATGAATAACTCTTGTGAAAATATCTCTGCCATGATGATCGGTTCCAAACCAGTGCTCAGCAGAAGGCCCTTGAAGCTTCACACCATAATCGACTGCGTCTGGAGCTTGGGAAGTTAAGTACGGTCCTATAAGAGCGATGAGGACTAAAATAATAATTAAATACCCTCCAACTAAGGCACTCTTATTTTTTCGTAATTTACTATAGAAGTCTTTCATTGATCGTATGAAAGGATGATCCGTTTTTTGTGTCATTACATTGTTTACTTGTTCTGCACTCATGTAGTTACCCCCTTATCGTCAAAATATAACATTATTAATAAAAATCTGATATTTAGTTGGACATTTACGCGGTATATAGGGAAAATTGTCATACTATTTATAGTACAATTAAACGAGGCATTTTTCAATACAGATCGAAAAAATATTTTTAATTCATAGTATTAAATTAGAATTTTCACGTTCAAATATTCTTGCTATTTCGTAAAAAATCGTTTATATTAAAAAATGTTAACAACTTTTTACTTAAAATTAGAGACAGGGGGTATCTTCATAATTATGAAGAACAAAAAATTATTATGGCTCGTATCCTTGTTAGCCATGCTTACATTTGTCCTAGCAGCATGTGCTGGTGATGGGGAGTCTGAAAGTAAATCAGAAGGCGAAGGGTCAGGAGAAGAAGATTCAGGAAGCGGTGGCGATTTAGTAATTGCTCTTCCATCTGATGTCGTTTCGTTATCTCCACATGGTACAAATGATATTCCATCTGGCCAAGTTGCAGATAATATTTATGAAACATTGACTGTCCTAGATGAAAATCAGGAACCGCAACCAAGCTTAGCAAAAGAATGGAAAGAAGTAGATGAAACCACTTGGGAATTTCAATTGCAAGAAGGTGTGAAATTCCATGATGGAGAAGCATTGACGGCAGAGGCTGTAAAGAAGAACTTTGATCGTCTTGTTGATGAAAAGATTGCTTCGCCGAGAGCTTTCTTATTTGAAGCAGTGGAAAGTGTGGAAGCAAAAGATGATCTTACATTAGTGATTAAGTTAAAATATCCATATGCACCGCTGTTAGCAAATTTAGCACATAGTGGTACAGCAATTATGAGTCCGAAAATAATTGATGAAGATTATGCACAAATGGAAGATGGAGGCGATGCCGATGCATATATCAACAAAAACCCTATCGGAACTGGTCCATTTAAATTAGATGAGTGGAAAGCAGGGGAAGAGGTTGTTATCTCACGTAACGATGATTATTGGGGCGACAAGGCAAAACTCGATACTGCTAAATTTAAAGTAGTTACTGAACAGAGTGCTAGAGTAGCTGAACTTGAGACATCTGTAGCTCATGTAGCCGATCAAATAGGACCAAATAATATATCTCGTGTTGAAGGCATGGATGGAGCGAGCGTGGTGCAGGAGCCAAGCACTTCGTTGTCATATGTAGGTTTTAACGCACAAAAAGAACCTTTTGATGATAAAAAAGTTCGTCAAGCTGTTTCCATGGCAATCAATAAAGAAGAAATTATAAGCGGTGTATACAACAATGTAGGTATTCCAGCCAAAGGCCCATTAGCTCCACCAGTATTTGGGTATGATGAAAATGTCGCTGGTTTAGAGTTTGATGTGGAAAAAGCAAAAGAGCTATTAGCGGAAGCTGGCTATGAAGATGGTTTTAAAACAACGATTTGGACGAATGATAACGAACAGCGTGTAGATACAGCTGTTACGATTCAAAATCAACTAAAAGAAATTGGTGTTGAGGTTGAAATTGAAGAATTAGAATGGGGAGCATTTTTAGATAGAACAGCTAATGGCGAACATGATATGTATGTTCTTGGTTGGTCAACAAGTACAGGAGATGCAGACTATGGTATGTATCCATTATTCCATTCATCTGCACTTGGGGAAACTGGTAATCGCTCTTTCTTAGAAAATGAAGAATTAGATAAGATTTTAGATGAAGCTCGTCGTGAAACAGATCCTGAAGTACGTAAAGAGCTATATTCTGAAGCACAAGAAATGCTTGTTGATTTAGCACCGATGATTTATACACATCACCAAGAGTACTTACTCGGTGTAAGTGATAAGGTGAAAGGCTTTGGCGTTGATGCCCAAGGTATTTACCAAATTAAACAAGCGTATATTGAAGAGTAATATATTAGAAACCAGATGCTTTTGGCATCTGGTTTCTTGTGTGCGCCCTGCACGGACGAAAACTGGTTCTATACTGAATGTGGTGGTGTCCTGTATCGCAATGGGATTCCTGCCGCCTTCTAGTTATTTCCATGTTAAAGCAAAATACAATATAAGCAGAATAATCCCGCCAAATCCAATAATATATGCTAAGAAAACAGGATTAAATAACGCAGGGTGTTTTTTGGTTGCTTTAAATTCCGTATCATACTCGTCCTTTTGTGTCTCTACATCTTTACCGACCTTAATGGTGTAAAATAGTGCGATTGCAACGAACAATCCTCCAAGAGCTAGTAAGTACCACATATAAATACTCCTTTGATTGATAAATTTTGGATGAACAGATGAGTGAAAACTTTCTTAAAAGATAAGAAAGTATAAAATTTGATGCTATGGCGTAACCAAATAAATGAATAATCCCCGTCCGGCTCCACGCCCAGCAAATAGGGACTTCACGAAATCCCCCTAAGCTAGGTCACCGTCGGTTCGTGCTAAATAGGAAGGTCGACTAAAGACGGGTTTGCCGGAGGGCGCCGGCATACTCCTGTTGCAGGAGCATGGTTCCTAAAACTTTCGTTGATTCGTTCCACTCGCTACGTTGCTAAACGGGCGCCCCGAGCCTTTGTTCTGGTCTAGGAAATTATAAAATTTTGCAGCTGTGGATAAACGTACTAAGTTATTTAACCACGTCCGGCTCCAGCGCCCAGCAACTAGGCGACTTCACGAAATCGCCCTACGATAAGTCATCATCGGTTCGTTCCTCACCGTGATTCCTTTATCTCAGTTGATTCGCTCCACTCGCTACGTTGCTAAACGGGCGCCCCGAGCCTTTGTTCCACTATAGGAAAGTATAAAAGTTTAAAGGTTTATAGTATAAGAAAAACTATGCCATTCGCCATAAGACTTGGCGCCAAGCCAAGTTTTTCTAAAAAAATAGGTTTATTTTGGATAAAATTGTTGTAAGAGCCCCACTTTAAGGATTGTAAGATGTAAGTTGGGGGGATAAAAGAAAACCCACTTGGAAGGTTCACTTTGTGAAGTGCTTTTTTTAAGATGCACTAATTCACAGAGGTTTATTCATATCTATGTCCATGTCAACTATCGTATTCAAGACTGAGAAATTTGTCGAAATCTTCTTAGTAAATTATATTGACAAAATAATTTGTATAAATTACCCTAGTTGTAACGGGTTACATATTATTTTTTTCAAATTTTGTAACAGGTTACACATAACGATTTATTAGTTAGTAATGAGAGGGTGGAGGTTGTTATGGCGACCATTCGAGATGTTGCGAAACTTGCTAACGTATCAACAGCAACAGTATCTAGGGTGTTAAATGACAATGGATATGTTAATAGTGAAACAAGACAGCGTGTCAATGAAGCGATTGAACAGCTACGCTACCGACCGAATGACGTTGCTAGAAGTTTATTTAAAGGTAGCTCTAAGATGATTGCACTTTTTGTTCCAGACATTAAAAACCCTTTTTTTCCAGAGCTTGCGCGTGCCGTAGAAGATGTAACGAATCAGCACGGTTATACCTTTGTATTATGTAATACCGATGATAATCATGAAAAAGAAATCACGTACTTAAATGCGTTAACACAAAAATCCGTGGATGGTTTTATTATGGTGTCAAGTACAATATGTGAGAAACACCTTGAACATGTGACAAGCCCAATTATTTCTTTGGACAGGAGATTTAGTTCGAACATCTCGTCTGTTACAGTAAATAACCGAAAAGGTGCGAGAGAAGCGACAGCATATTTGCAATCCATTGGCTGTAAAAAAATTGCCCATATTTGCGGTCCACAAACAGCAAGCAATTCAAAAGATCGCTTAAAAGGCTATCTTGATGTAGTGAAGTATGAAGCATGGTTTCATTCGGATTTTATCGTGGCAGGCGATTATCGATTTAAAAGTTCCTATGAAGTAACCAAAGAGCTTTTAACGAAGCATAAAGATATTGATGGCCTCTTTGTAGCAAATGATTTGATGGCTGTGGGTGTAATAAAAGCAGCCGAATCATTAAATATGAACATTCCGGAACAGCTATCTGTAATCGGCTTTGATGGAATTTCTCTCGGACTAACCACTACTCCTTCATTAACAACCATACAGCAGCCTATATACGAAATTGGAAGTAGGGCAGCACAAATTTTATTAGAATTGATTGATCATCCAGAGCAGCAAGTTATTCATGAAGAATTAGAAGTTACATTATTAGAGCGTGATTCTACAAAACGAAGGGAGTAAGCATGATGATACATGCTCCGAAAATCTGTGTAGTTGGAAGCATTAATATGGACATGACGATTCAAACAAGACAAATGCCTCGGCAAGGAGAAACGGTGTTAGGTCAGTCCTTTGCACTATATCCAGGAGGAAAAGGAGCTAATCAAGCAGTTGCAGCGGCTAGACTAGGAGCAAAAGTTACAATGATTGGCGCTGTCGGTGAGGATGAATTTGGCGTAACATTACGAAAACATTTGCAAGTTGAAGGCATTAATACAGATGGCGTTATCAAAAATAGCGAACAGTCTACAGGCGTAGCAAACATTATTTTGTCTGAAGACGATAATCGAATTATTGTTGCTCCAGGGGCTAACGCACTCGTTACCAAAGAAGTGATTGATCGACATGAAAACATTATTCAACAAAGTGACATCATTTTATTGCAACTAGAAATACCACTTACTACGGTAGCCTACACGGTGAAAAAAGCGAAGCAATATCATATTCCAGTTGTAGTAAATCCTGCTCCATATCAGCATTTACCGAAAGAAATAGTACAAGACACTACTTATTTTACTCCGAATGAAATGGAAGCAGAAGCAATGGAAAAAGAAGCTTCTTCCAGCTCTATAAAAGATAAAATGGTAGTGACGCTAGGGAGTGAGGGGGTACATTTTTACGAAAATAACTCGGAAAAAAAGGTGCACAGCTACTCCGTTCCTGTAAAAGATACAACAGGTGCAGGTGATACATTTAATGGCGCTTTTGTTACACAATTAGCACAAGGTGAAACGCTGTCGCAAGCTATACATTTTGCCAATGCAGCAGCTGCATTATCAATAACGAAAGTGGGGGCACAAGCAGGCATGCCAACAGTAGAAATGGTTCATCAGTTTATGACAGAAAGGGATGGTTAACAGTGAAAAAGACAGGCATTTTGAATCGCGACATCGCCACTGTTCTTTCTCAACTAGGGCATACCGATACAATTGTTGTAGCAGATTGCGGTTTACCAATACCGCAGCATATAAAATGTATTGACCTCTCTATTAACCTTGGAACGCCTTCATTAGTAGATGTTGTCCGTTTAATAATCAAGCATATGGAAGTTGAAAAGATAACGATAGCTAGTGAAATCAAGTTGCAGAATACTAGTCTGCATCATGAAATCACATCAACCTATGGAAACATCCCATTAGATTATGTTTTCCATGAAGAATTTAAAAAAGCAATGAGCGATACGAAGGCAGTAATTCGAACTGGTGAAGCAACGCCATTTGCCAATGTCATGTTACGTTCGGGAGTTATATTTTAAGTTTTAAGGTTTATAGTATAGAAAAGCTAAAAGCTTTCGCGCGAGGGCTTGGCGGTTATGGATTTTTAGACGAAAGGAGAGCAAGTGATGACGAGTGACCCTTTTGTACAGATGAACAATATCAGTAAAGCATTTTCCGGAAATAAAGTATTACAACAGGTTGATTTTACTGTAAACCGTGGGGAAATTCATGCATTAATGGGAGAAAACGGAGCGGGAAAGTCTACTCTAGTGAAGATTTTAACAGGCATTTATACAAAAGATCAAGGCGAAATGTTTGTGCGAGGCAAACAGATGACATTTTCGGGTCCAAAGCATGCTGAAGCCTATGGAATTAGTGTTATTCATCAGGAATTAAACATTATTCCACATTTAACAGTAGCGGAGAATATGTTTTTAGGGAAAGAGCTGACATATGGAAAAACGGGTATTCTTAATAGGCGGAAAATAAGACGTAGAACGGCTGAGGCCTTAACTAAATTAGGTGTACATGATATAAAAGCCGAACAACTGGCTGGTGAACTATCGATTGGAAAGCAACAAATGGTTGAAATAGCGAAAGCTTTGACAACCAATGCAGAATTAATCATTATGGACGAGCCTACAGCGGCATTGACAGATCATGAAATTGAAAACTTCTTTCGCGTTATTAAAAATTTGCAAGCAGATGGAGTAAGCATTGTCTATATATCCCATCGCATGGAAGAAATATTTGAAATTTGTGATCGGATCACGGTTCTGCGTGATGGTCAATATATTGGCACCAAAGCTACACCTCATACATCATTTGAAGAGATTGTGAAAATGATGGTAGGTAGAGAGCTTGGCGAACGATATCCTGCGAGAAATCATGCTGTCGGAGAAGTCGTCTTTCAAGTTAAAAACCTACAATTGGCTAATTATTTTCGTGATATCAGCTTTTCTGTCAGAGAAGGAGAGATTCTCGGTGTGGCTGGTTTGATGGGAGCAGGTCGGTCTGAGGTGATGGAAGCTATATTTGGATACCGTAAATTAGATAGAGGAACAATTGAACTAAATGGAAGACAAGTTGTTATTAAACATCCGCGTGATGCAGTTAATGCAGGGATTGGCTTTATCACAGAGGACCGTAAGTCGAAAGGATTAATCATTCATGCTTCTATTAAAGAAAATATCGCCTTACCTAATTTGATAGCGTTATCACGATATGGGATCATCCATAAAAGGAAAGAAAAACAGCGCATTAGCGAGTTAATGCTCAAGCTACAGGTTAGAGCTACAAACGAAGCTCAGGAAGTAAAATCTTTAAGTGGTGGGAATCAGCAGAAAGTAGTCATCGCCAAATGGTTGGCAATTCAGCCGCGAGTGCTTATTTTAGATGAACCAACTCGAGGTGTAGATATTGGTGCAAAAAAAGAAATTTATACGATGATGAATGAACTTTCTAAAGAAGGTGTAGCCATTATTATGATTTCTTCGGAATTACCTGAAGTGCTTGGGATAAGTGATCGGGTAATGGTCATGCATGAAGGCGAAATAACGGCGTTTATAGACCGTGAACAAGCTGATCAAGAATCCATTATGACTGCAGCCACAGGAGGTGCTTAAAATGGTGAAGTGGAATAAGGTAAGCATAGCCCAATTAGGACCGCTGCTTGGTTTACTCCTGATTACAATTGTATTAGGGGTAATGAGTGAGAGCTTTTTCACTTTAAATAATATCTTAAATTTATTGCGGCAAGTATCCGTTAATGCCCTCATTGCTTTTGGAATGACATTTGTTATTTTAACGGCGGGAATTGATCTTTCAGTCGGTTCTACACTGGCTTTAGGAAGTGCGTTAACAGCGGGGTTATTAGCTAGTGGGATGGATCCAATTTTGGCTATTTGCATTGGTTTATTAATTGGTTTTGTACTTGGTGCAGTCAATGGTTTGATTATCGCTAAAGGAAAAGTTGCTCCATTTATAGCAACTTTGGCAACCATGACAATTTTTCGTGGTGCAACATTAGTTTATACAGATGGAAAACCAATTACTGGGCTATCCGATTCCTTTTCTTTTGAAATGATTGGAAAAGGCTATGTATTTGGAATTCCATTTCCTGCAATTATTATGGTCATTGTCTTTCTTATTTTATTTTTTATTTTGCATAATACGGTATTCGGACGCCAAGTGTATGCAATTGGTGGGAATGAAGAAGCTTCTAAATTATCTGGGATCAAAGCAGATCGAGTTAAAATTGGTGTTTATTCACTGACAGGTATGCTATCTGTACTTGCAGGCATTATCATTACAAGTCGTTTAGATTCTGCTCAGCCAACAGCAGGAACAATGTATGAACTTGATGCAATAGCAGCTGTTGTCATTGGGGGAACAAGTCTTTCTGGAGGAAAAGGAAGAATATTTGGCACGTTAATAGGAGCTTTAATCATTGGGGTTATTGATAACGGGTTAAACCTATTAAATGTATCTTCTTTTTATCAGCAAATAGTCAAAGGTCTCGTTATTTTACTAGCAGTGCTTTTAGATAGAAAAGCAAAATAACGAAGGGAGTTACGATGTTACAATGCATCGTTCCAAATAAAATTTTTTAGGAGGAATAGCATGGCTAAATGGTCAAAGGTACTTATGTTTGTAGTAGTTATAGTTTTTATTTTAGGGGCTTGCTCTACAGATGCTCCTGGTAGTGAAGAGGATAATGACAAAGAAGCCAACAATGATAAAGTGAAGGTCGGCTTATCTATTTCTACTTTAAACAATCCTTTTTTCGTTACCTTACGTGATGGGGCGGAAAGCGCTGCAGAAGAAGCAGGCTTTGAGATAGTTACATCTGATGCACAAAACGACCCGTCTACACAGTTAAGTGATATTGAAGACCTTATACAGCAAGATATTGATGTCTTACTAGTAAATCCAGTTGATTCTGAGGCCGTTGTTACTGCAGTGGAATCTGCCAATCAAGCAAATATCCCAGTTATTACCGTAGATCGAAGTTCTGAAGGCGGCGAAATAGTCACCCATATTGCTTCTGATAATGTAGCTGGCGGAGAAATAGCAGGTGAATTTATTGCTGAACAACTTGGGGAAGAGGGAAAAATTGTTGAATTAGAAGGAATTTCTGGATCGTCTGCAGCTAGAGAGAGAGGAGAAGGATTTCACAATATAATGGATGAACTAGACGGAATGGAAATCGTTGCTAAGCAAACGGCTGACTTTGACCGTACAAAAGGCTTATCGGTAATGGAAAATATTATCCAAGGTACAAAAGATATTGATGCATTATTTGCGCATAATGATGAAATGGCTTTGGGTGCTATTGAGGCATTAGAGTCACAAAATATGCTAGAAGATGTCGTTGTCGTTGGCTTTGATGCAACGGAGGATGCAGTAGCCGCTGTCAGCGAGGGAAGAATGCTTGCAACAGTCGCTCAGCAACCAAAGTTGATTGGAGAAAAAGCCATTGATGCAGCAGGGAAGATAGTTGAGGGTGAAGAGTTAGAGGAATTTATACCTGTAGAACTTGAGTTAGTGACAGAGTAAAGTAATGAAAGAGGATAAGACGAAATGTAGGAGGGTGTGAAATGTGCACACCTGCCTATTTACATATCCTAACTAGAAACCTCATTCAGCCGCTTTTTTTTTCTGGCGTGCTTTAAATGCAATCCACGATGTTTTTAAA
>NZ_JABXHF010000080.1:0-17440 GCF_013393565.1 Virgibacillus sp. | reverse complement strand
ATAAATACGTTCTTAAATCATCCGCATGTTTTGCCGCTAAAATATCTGCAGGTTTAGGAGATGCAGGATAATTCGGAATAATACCTAAAGCTGGGCCAATTTTTGCGTTTGGATTTGTTTTTCTTAACCGATGAATCGCTTTAGCATGAGCTAATGTCATAATATGGTTCATTTCGAATTTTTGCTTTTCTAACGGCAGATTCTCATTAAACTCCATTAAATACGGCAGTTGAAACATGTTACTCTGCTCGTTAATCGTAATCCAATATTTTACGTCTTGAGCGAAGTGGTCAAATAACACCTGGCAGTACTCCTCAAAATCTGGAATAACCTTTCTGGATGACCATCCTCCATATTCTTCCTGTAAGCACTGTGGCAGATCAAAATGATAAATGGTAACGATAGGTTCTATCTCGTACTCTTTTAATTTCGTAATTATATTGCGATAAAAGTCAATGCCTTCTTGATTGACCTCACCTCTACCTTTTGGGAGGACACGTGGCCAGGAAATAGAGAATCGATAAGCTTTCAACCCTAATTCTTTCATCAGCTCTACATCTTTTTCCCAAAACTCATAGTGCCCTGATGCAACACTAGGATCTGCATAATTATGATTCATATTTTTCTCTACAACGGAGAGCGTTTTCCCATGTGTAAGATGTGCACCCTCACATTGATATGCTGATGTTCCTGCTGACCAAAGGAAATCCTTTGGAAAAGATGGTTTTCCTGAATAAAGCATACTCTAACCTCCAAAAATTACTTATTCTCAAGCTCCGATATCCGTTGATCAAGCGAGCGAAAAACAGTTAACAAATTTTTTGCTGTTTGATGTTCACTGATTACCGTCATAAGATGATCTTGTGCATGGGTAAACAATAAAGAAAATGGAATAACTTCTCCTCTAGCTTCACCTTGAATCGTTTCTGTTTGTGCCGTATGCGCCTCTGAAATATATTCTTTTGCTTGCGCCAAATGCTCTTCTGCAGCAGAAAAATTATATGCCCCCATCCCAGCCATGGCAGATTGTATTTGTTCACGTGCATTCCCTGCCGCTAAAATGATTTTCATCGCTGTTTCAAGAATACGATTTGTTTCGTTTTCCATTAATAACGCCTCCTACAATTACTGATTAGCCTCTTCTTGAACTTTTTGGTTATCGTACACTTTAAAAAATGGATACCAAATGATAAAAGATACTACTAAGAGAAGGGCTAACAAAATTAATCCTCTAAAGTCAGTATTAACTGAAAATGTGGAAATACCAATTGGCAAATACCATAGTTGTAAAACCTGCGATGGAATGGTAACCATGCCTAAGTTCATGACGAAATACGTAATAACTGGCATAGCAATCCCATTTAACCACATTGGCACCATCAAAATCGGATTAAATGCAATCGGCGAACCAAAAATCACTGGCTCATTAATATTGAAAATAGATGGTGCAATCGTAACTCTACCCATCGCTTTTAAATGGTTTGATTTTGCTAAAAATAGCATTAAGATGACTAATGGAAGGGTCGTTCCCATACCACCAATCCAAATCCACCCCATCATAGTTTCAAATACGTGAATATTTTCTGGCTGCAGTCCTTGACTGACATGCATGGCATTTTCTTCAACTCCTGACACCCAAATCGGAAAAATAATCGGGTACAGTGCCCACGGGCTGATGCCGAATGTATATAAAAATACACAAATAAAAGTAATAATAACAAAACCAGCGAAGCTATGACCAATTAAGTTTAAAGGCTCAAAAAGACTGATAATGCCACTATATAAATCAAAATTCCATTGAAACGTAAACAACCAACTAACTAACAGAATCAATGTAATTGGAATAATCGTGTCAAACCATACAATAATGAAATCTGGCAAAGAGCTAGAACTTTTAAAAAAGGAAAACTTACTAAATTGATAGAACACAACACCAACTAACAACCCTACAAACAAAGATACAAACATTCCGTTTGCTCCGAATCGTTCAAAAGCGAAAGAAATCGCACCATCATCGGTAAACTCTGGTGACAGTAACATAAGAAACATTGCTGCCCCTGTTAGCCCTGCAACCAACCTACGATCATTCTTCTTTAATTTATCCATAATAAAATAAGGTGTTAAAAATGCGATGAACAAACTCATGAGTCCGAAAGAAAAATCACTGATTGGCTGCAAATTTGGCATTCCTGAAATATACTTATTCAAAATAGAGATAAGTGTAATAAGGGATCCTACCAAAATTAGCGGCAGAACACCCATAATTGCTTCCTGAATAGCTGAAACCCAAGGATTGCGCGTGATTTTATTCATTTTAGGTGCAAATGATTCATTCATCCATTGAATAAACTTTTTCATTATCGTTCACCCTCTGTTCGTATTTTTATTAATTCAATTGCTCTAAAATAATGTCCAGTCCTTTTTCCCCATCCAGCAAACCATAGGTCGATTGGTCAATTAAGGTACAAGGAATATTACTACCTTCTAATTGCTTCTCAATATCCTCCCGTACATAACTAAGATGTGGGGCAATGAGTACAACGTCAATTTGATCCATATATTCTCTTAGTTCAGACTCTCCTCTAGCAATTACCTCTATTTCCATGCTTCGCTTTTTAGCTGCTTTGCGGATATTTTGCGCTAAGAATCCACTGGATGCTCCGCCGCTACAAATTAAAAGTGCTGTTTGTTTCATTTTAGGTCCTCCTCGTTTGTTGTTGTACGTTTATTATTACGTGATCCCTCTCTTTTTACCAATCAAGCATTTGCCTAAGGGTAGGCAACATCATGATTATTAATAAACGAATAAATAAGCTAAAATAGAATAGAAAGAAATAGGAGGGGTTCTGATTGAGTAAACCAAAAAGGGAAGTACTTGTTCATTATTTACAGCAGCAACAAGATTGGGTAAATACAACAACACTTACCGAGTTGTTAGGTGTCTCCCCAAGAACGTTGAGAAATTATATTTCACAAGTGAATCAGGCTTCGCCACAAAAAATCATTGAATCCTCTCACCTCGGTTACTGTTGGACTGGCGTGCAAAAAGAATCTGCAAAGATGAAAAAAACGCACCGTTCATTCATCAAAACGCCATCACAGCGAATGTATTACCTGTTACAACAGCTTGTACTGCTGTCAGAAGGGCTGGATGTATTCGATTTAAGTGATGAACTGGATGTTAGTGTCCCTACAATAGAAAAAGACCTCCAACACGGCAGGTCTGTATTAAAAAATTTCGACTTGCAACTTCTGCGTCATAAAGATCAATTGACATTAACAGGATTGGAACGCAATAAAAGAAAGTTAATGAGTGCGATTTATTTTAAAGAATATAATACAACCTTCTATAACATCGTCGATTTAGAGGAAAGCTTTGGCTACGATTTACATACGTTTAGAGACAAACTGCTACACATTTTAAATCGCCATGGGTTAGATATTAACGAATATACGATAGGTAATATCCTGTATCATATCGTCATTTCAATTGAACGTATGAAAGATGAACAATTCATCGAAAAATACAGCTATGAATTGGATAACCCTATTCTATCCAATAGCACAACAGATGAAGTCAAACAATTGATTGAAACCTATTTCCAGGTGTCCTTGCGCGCTTCAGAAATGAACTATTTGCAATCTTTATTAGCAAGTAAAACAACGATACATCTGCAAGACAACACATCTTCTCACACAAATAGTTTTGTTGACGAAAAATATATCGCTTTGGTGGAAAAACTAATCACTAGAGTAAATGAAAGCTATCTCGTTGATTTAAATGATCCGGAGTTTATAACTAAATTTGCCTTGCATATGAAAAATATGACAGCAAGATCAGCTAGTGGATTTTTATCGAAAAATCCATTGACTCAAACGATAAAAACATCTTCACCACTAATTTACGACCTTGCCGTTTTTATATCTAACATCATTATGGAAGAAGAGAACTTGCAATTCGCAGAGGATGAAATTACGTATATCGCCTTACATGTTGGGAGTTGTTTAGAATTAAAGCAGCATACAAGTACCAAAATAAAAGCGATTCTAGTTTCTCCAGAATACTATGATGTGCATCGAGAAATAAAACATAAATTACTGACACATGTTGGAAATCAATTAGCTATTGAACAGGTTATTACACAAATAGATCATAAATTAGAAGCGTTAGCGGAAGATATGGAAGCGGATATAATGATTACAACGCTTCCACTCTCCCTTTCTATTGAAAATCCTATTGTTACCATTAGCCCTTTTGTCTCTGAAAGAGATGTGAAAAAAATCAATCAAGAAGTAGAGCGAGTTAAACAAATGAAAGCAAACACGAAAATAAAACAAAAGTTATTTGCACTATTTGATGAACGACTATTTATTCGAGGTAAATCATTTGCCAATGAAACAGAGGTGATCACCTATTTAGCAGACAAATTCCTACAGTATGAAATTGTGCCAAACAGCTTTATTAAAGATGTGATGAAGCGTGAAAGCATGTCATCAACAGCGTTTAACAATATAGTCGCTGTCCCACATTCCATGAACATGAACGCTTTTCAAACAGCTATCGCTATCTTAATTCCCGAACAACCGATTTCATGGGGAGCAAATGATAATATTCGAATTGTTTCTATGATCGCTATGAGTCAAAATGAAAGAAAGATTTACCGCGAAATATATGACGCATATATTAAAGTATTAACAGATCCAAAGAATGTTTCCATCTTATCAAAGGCGCCAAACTTTCAAACGTTTATTGATCAATTATCTAATTTATTAATGAAAAATGAAGATTGATATATCATGATATCATCAAACATCATCATCTCAACCCCGTTTTCTGTAAGATTTTTATCTTGGATATAAGGTGCTGTAAAACTCCCACTTTAAGAATGGGAAAATCGATCTGGACAAATCTAAGTGAGAGATGCACCTAAATGCCCTTTCGTAAGGAGCTTTTAAATTTCCCCTTGGGCTACTAACCATCCGTGGAGAGAGGAAAAACCCCGTGCTGATGGAAAATGCACTTTAAAACAAAGGCTCTGGGCGCCTTTAACAACGTAGCGAATGGAACGAATCAACTAAAGATAAAGGAATCATGCCCCTAAAACAGGGGCATGCCAACGTAGGTCGGAAAGCGTCTTTAGTCGGCTTTCCTCTTAGTGACGAACCGATGAGGACTTATTGTAAGGCGATTCGTGAAGTCGAGTCGTTGCTGGGCGCTTGGACGGACGTGGCTTATTTGGCTATGGTATTATACACAAGCCACTAATTCTATGCTTGCTTATCTTATTAGAAAGACTTGGCTTGTCGCAAAAGTTTTATAGCGATAGAGCAATTGTTTTACTTATACTATAAACCCTATCATTATATGGGTTCACTAGCGTTGCATAAACTTTTTATAAAAAAGTCAAGCAAAATATTTTAACGCAATATTAGGAATAATAGGACATTTCACTGTAAAAAAGTATAAAAAACCTTATAATAAGGGAATGGTAGT
Source organism: Virgibacillus sp. (assembly GCF_013393565.1). Lineage (NCBI taxonomy): Bacteria > Bacillati > Bacillota > Bacilli > Caryophanales > Bacillaceae > Virgibacillus > Virgibacillus sp. The sequence goes on along the minus strand of NZ_JABXHF010000080.1, from coordinate 11,946 downwards.
CCTGTCCAAATCCCAAATTATAAGGAGATACCGTGGACAATCATACCATAAAAACTGTATTCAAGGAATACATTCATCCATTAGATTTAAAAATTATTCAAACAATGACCGCTATTACGGGGTTAGATAAGTACGTTAAAAAGCTAGATACGCTTACTTTCATTAACTTACTCATCTACGCGCAGCTAAAAAAATTAAGTAGCCTAAAAGAAATTAGTAATGCACTTTCACGGAAGAAAACCGTCCAGAGACTAGTAGGTATAGATAGCATTAGTAAGTCGCAACTTTCGCGTAAAAATCGAGAGATACCACACGAGACACTCGGAGTTATTTTACGCCATTTGATTCAAAAAATTCATCTTATACTTGGGCCTGTAAAAGCAGAAAAGGTATTGGACAAGCTGAATCTCATTGATTCATCTACCATTTCCATGTGTCTGAGCGGGTATGAATGGGCTGTTTTTCGGGAAACAAAATCGGGAATTAAAATCCATACTTCTGTTCTGTTGTGCGAAGAGGACGTATACCCGAATAAAATCATCCCAACCCCAGCTCGACCTGCAGATGAAACGAAACTTAATGCATTAATTATGCCAGATGAAGATGTTCTTAACGTATTTGACCGTGGTTACTTCAACTTTAAAAAGTTTGACGCTTATTCGGAGGAAGGAATCAAGTTTGCCACACGTCTAAAAACCAATACAAAAGTGCACGTGATCGAAGACTTACCAGTTGAAGATGCTTCCCCTATCACGAAGCATGCCATTGTGAAAATAGTAAACATGAAAAACTATCTGCAATTCGTTGAAACATCGGATAGCGAAGGGAACAAAATTCGTATTGTGTGTAATGATGCCAGCCAAAGCGCAGCTGAAATTAGTGATATCTATCGCAACCGCTGGAAGATCGAATTGTTTTTCAAATGGATCAAGCAACATTTGGTCATTAAAAAGCTCTATGGTAAGAGTGAAAATGCCGTTTACAATCAAATCTATTTAGCAATGATTGTTTTTTGTCTTACGCTGTTAATCAAGCACAAATTAGGCTTTAAAGGCACTTTATTGGAAATGCTGGATTGGATTCGCGACTGTTACGACCATAAGATGTCTACGTTTGTTTTGGAAATCTTTAAGGAACCTGAACGTTCATCCAGCGGGCGACGGCGGCAAAAACATAGACAAATCTTTGAAGAAACCTTAGCCCAATACGAATTAGGAGATGTTTTGCACTTAGATGACCTAACATACGATCCCAATGGTTTAATGTATATAATATTCTGAAAATGGATAAAGGACTACCTTTAAAGCCTATTGTTCTTTTTTATTTACAAGTATATATTATGACTGAATATTCTTTCTGTTTAAAAAGACGACGAATTAAAAGACTTGACTTTCGAGAATTATTTTATGCAACGCTAGTGATATGGGTTTAAGATTAGCAACTCGTGGATAATTGTGAACTTCAGCGACTTTACAAAATTTAACATTTCAGATGGATAGACTATCACTGTAATAGAGCCAAATTGGATACTTTCCTATAGTGCAAGTGAAAGGATTGCCTCGCAGAGCAATCCTTTTTGGTGGTTTTTTAAACAAGCTTCCTTATCGTTCCTAGCCTTTATTGAAAGCTATTGTTCTTCCTATCCTATAGAACCTAAAATTCTTATAGCACAAAAACTAGGTTAGAAGATAGTTTACTCGCATCCCACCTAAACATCCTTATATATTTTCCTCGTAGGATCCGGATCTAAATCCCTTCCAAATAAAATTTTGACTTCTCATTCAAAATCATGTACATTACTAATAGACGAACGTTAAATATAAACGAATAATTTTTATTCGGATTTTAGAGGTGTTAGGTATGGATAATGTGTTTGATTACGAAGATATTCAATTAATTCCCGCAAAATGTATTGTACGCAGCCGTTCAGAATGTGATACGAGCGTCACATTAGGCAAGCATACATTTAAATTACCTGTTGTACCTGCAAATATGCAGACAATTATTGATGAAAAAATTGCGTTGATGTTAGCTGAAAATGGCTATTTTTATATTATGCACCGCTTTGAGCCAGAAAAACGTACCGATTTTATTAAAGATATGCATGAACGTGGACTCATTGCTTCCATTAGCGTTGGCGTGAAAGACGAAGAATATGATTTTGTGGAGCAGCTAGCAGCAGATAAACTGATCCCAGATTATATTACAATCGATATTGCGCATGGACATTCGGAGTCTGTGATAAAAATGATTCAACATATTAAAAAACATTTACGTGAGAGCTTCTTGATTGCTGGAAACGTTGGTACTCCAGAAGCTGTTCGTGAATTGGAAAATGCGGGCGCGGATGCTACGAAGGTTGGAATTGGACCAGGGAAAGTATGTATTACGAAAATTAAAACAGGCTTTGGCACTGGTGGCTGGCAATTAGCAGCGCTTCGCTGGTGTTCAAGAGCTGCAAGCAAGCCGATTATTGCTGACGGTGGTATTCGTACGCATGGAGATATTGCTAAATCGATCCGCTTTGGTGCAACGATGGTGATGATTGGATCGCTGTTTGCTGGTCATGAAGAGTCTCCAGGGGAAACCATTGAAAAAGATGGCAAGGTTTTAAAAGAATATTTCGGTTCTGCTTCCGAGTTCCAAAAAGGCGAGAAGAAGAACGTCGAAGGAAAGAAAATGCTTGTAGAGCATAAAGGTTCCTTAAAAGATACACTGCAAGAGATGGAGCAAGACTTACAATCCTCCATTTCCTATGCAGGTGGCAAAAAGCTAGAAGCCATCCGTACCGTCGATTATGTAGTTGTGAAAAACTCCATCTTTAATGGTGATAAGATTATATACTAAATGAAACTTTACCTTATAAAAACGAAGGCTGCTGCCATCAAGAATGGCTCAAGCCTTCGTTTTTTATATTCTAAATTGCAAAATTATATATTCCCTCTATATTTCTCCTATAGCGTAAGAACAAATTATTCGTTGCGGTTTTCTTCCAAAATACTTTCTTTTAATTCAAAAAGCAATAATTCTCTGGAACCCTTCATACAGCATACAGCTTTGTTAACATAATTTTCTACAACGACGTTCTATAGCAGTTCCCCATTAATAATGGTATACTATTCTTACATTTAAAGGAATTGATACTACTAGGTACTTGAAGGAATGGAACAACATGACAGATTTAGAAAGCTTTATAGTTCATTATGGATACATCGGAATGTATATTGTTCTTATATTAGGGATTGTAGGGATGCCTTTTCCAGATGAAGTATTACTTACATATGTTGGCTATCATGTATCTTTAGGAAATATGTCACTCAATCTAGCTATATTCATTGCCATCTTGGGTTCAATAAGCGGGATCTCAATAAGCTATTTATTGGGGCAGTGGTTAGGTGTCCCATTTATAAAACGTTTTGGCCCTAAATTACGCATAAAAGAAAAACAGATAGACTGGGTTCGGAACAATTTTAATAAGTATGGAGCCACATTTCTCATTTTTGGTTATTTCATCCCCGGGATTAGACATGTCACTGCTTATGTAGCAGGATTTAGCAAATATCATTATTTTCGTTTTGCTATTTTCGCTTATATAGGCGCTATTTTTTGGGCATCCACATTTATTATTTTGGGGAATATTTTAGGTGATCAATGGGAATATATTACAACCTTTTTCTCGCAAGCATCAAAAATAATGTGGTTAATCATTCTTACTGGCGTCTTATTTATCATTCTGAGAAAAATTAAACGAAATTAAAATCAAGCATTGGAAAAAACACCGACGCTCTTTCCAAACGAAATATCATTGTTTCCTTCTATATCTGGTGAAAATTGAAAAGTTGCTCTTTCGATAAATAATACAACTGTAGAACCAAATGAAAAATAAGCCAGTTCTTCACCACGCCCTAATTTATCCGAACGAGCAGTAAGATGGACACTATTGACATTTAAGGCGCCTACTTTCACAACAGCAATATTTCCTAATTCACTTTGGATTTCTGTTATTCTACGATAATTAGTTGATAGAGGGCTATTCCCATATTTTAAACCAATAGAATTAACAGGATAAGATTTTTCGCCAAGCACCCAGCTTTCTTTGATTATCCCATCTACAGGACTATGTATTCTATGATAATGACGCGGTGATAAGTACAAAATAATATATTTTCCATTTCGATATACATCCGCCTTTTCTTTACTACCTAGCATCTCTTCTAACCTAATTTGTTTGTTTTTTATTGAGTATTTTTCAACATCCTGAACAAATCCAAAATCGCTTATCACGCCATCTACTGGGCTAACCAAACAATTAGGCTGTGATTCTATAGATCTGCAACCGAATTTTAATTTTCTAGTAAAGAGTTGGTGTAAGCTTTGATATTCTGACAACGATTTTTCCATTTCTTCTTGGTTAATACGGTATATTTTAGCAAAGATTGGGACAAGCATGCGACTCCAAGTAGAACTTGTAAAACGAACGAGCAATTGAGATACATAATTATTTCCGGTTAATTCAACAAATAATTTTAACCAAGCTTTTAACAAATTATCACTCCTATATATGAACTTACAGAATGAAACTATAATCGAGGGTTTGCTTTCGCCCACTCTATAAACAAATTATTATATCGTTGCTTCCTTGCTATTAATTTTATAATTATTCTTGTATAAAATAAAGATTTATACGTTTCCAACAATTGCTGTTTACCATTTAGTCTATTTTAGCAGTAAAATAAGTAAGAATGGTGAAATGATTAATAATATGTAAAGTGCTTTTTTAATTTAGCAAGACTTGTTCAGCTTGCATCTCGAATTCTTGAAATAATTCATACAGCACCTTATATCGGGGTAAACCTAAAAATTTTATCTCGATAGCAGAAAAGACCTAACGTCTCTTGAAAAAGTTCAGAAATTCACATAATGTGGTATTACTACATTCACATTTTATAAAGTCATCTAAACTTATATGTAGATAAATGTAACATTACAAGTAATAAAATCAGGAGGAAATAATGAATTTTAAAAAACAAATACCTAACCTTTTTACATTGGGAAACTTATACTGTGGCTACTTATCCATCGGTTATACGGCATCTAATCATTATAAAAACGCAGCTATTTTTATTCTTATCGGAATGTTACTTGATAGTATAGATGGAAGAATAGCCAGATTATTACATGTTGAAAGCCCTTTGGGAAAGGAGTTAGATTCTTTAGCTGACATCATTACTTTTGGTGTCGCACCAAGCTTTTTAATGTACTATACAATGTTGTTTGATCTTGGGTGGATTGGTCTAGCAATATCAGGACTATTTCCTTTGTTTGGGGCTTATCGATTAGCTAGATATAATATTACAGCAAAAGAAGAATCATTATATCATTTTACTGGAATACCCATTACTATAGCGGGGGGGATTCTTGCTACCCTCATTTTATTTAGAGAAGACATTCCGAGTACATTTACTATGGTTATTTTTATTTTGCTTTGTTTTTTAATGGTTAGTACCATACAAATACCGAGCCTAAAAAAAGTACGCTTGCCAAGAAACGAAACCATTGTCACTATTCTTATAGGAATGATGTTATTTATGAATCATGCTAGATCTTGGAGAGTATTTACTTCTCTTCTTTATATAGTTATCCCGCTATACCTTATTTATATGACGTATCGTTTTATCAAAATAAAAGCAAGTAGATAAATAGCTTGTTGGTAAAACATAGAGCGGAACATCTATCAGTGAGAATCCTTTCTCCACGGAATAGAGTAGCCCTTGAAAATTACCCAAAAAATTTCAAAGTCAATTTCATCGCTCTGACAGTACGGAGGAACGACCTAAAACCTCCTAAATTTGTAATAAGGACTGTGCCTAGTACGTTTTCCAGCTCGTCGTAACGCCAAGGGTTACAAAATCTTAGATACGAGATATATTTTAGACCATCTTCTTTTTCAAAACAGATCGATAGAACTTTCTGTCAATTACCTATATAATAGGGAAAATACGAAAAAGGAGGGTTCCTAGTTGCCGATTACAATTCCTAAGCAACTGCCAGCACACGCTACTTTGGAAAAAGAAAATATTTTCATTATGGATACGGTACGAGCAACGACCCAAGATATTCGACCATTAAACATTGTGATCGTTAATTTAATGCCGGAAAAAGAGCGGACGGAAACACAGCTTCTCCGGCTATTAGGGAATTCTCCCTTGCAAGTGCTAGTGACATTTCTGCATACAGCAACACACGATTCAAAAACCGTCAGTAAATCACATCTGAACCAGTTTTATCAAACGTTTCATTCCATCAAGCATAAACGGTTTGACGGAATGATTATTACCGGTGCACCTGTGGAAATGCTCGCTTTTGAAGAGGTGAATTATTGGGAAGAGCTGAAAATGATTATGGAATGGTCGAAAACCCATGTAACTTCTGTATTACATATTTGCTGGGCAGCTCAAGCAGCACTATATTACCACTATGGAATAGGAAAATATACGCTCCCAGCCAAATGCACAGGAGTGTTTCCTCATACGATTTCACATTCTACCGTCGAGCTTATTCGTGGGTTCGATGATGAATTTCTAGCGCCACATTCCCGTTATACGGGAACATCACTAGCAGACGTTCAAGCTGATAGTCGTTTAATGGTGCTCGCTGCAACGACGGACGACGATCCGTTTATTATGATTTCCAAAGACGAGAAGCACATTATGCTTACAGGGCATTTTGAATATGAGTTTGATACCCTTGCAGAAGAGTACGATCGAGATAGAAAAAAGGGACTTAACCCAGCAATACCGAAAAATTATTTTCCTGATAATAACCCTAAAAAGACGCCACTCCATCGTTGGCGCTCCCATGCACACCTGCTATTCTCTAACTGGTTAAATTATTATGTCTATCAAGAAACACCATACGAATGGAAATAGTTGATTTGCTAAGCATTCATTTTAGCTTCTGTTAGGTGAAATTGAAATGTCATTAAATCTGAATCTCTGTTAGCATTTAGCTTTATTACTTATGAAATAAATGCGCAAGCCCCTTAGCATCTGTGGGACTTGCGTTTTTATTATAAATGGGAGGGGATATATTTGCAGAAGCTAATAGCCATAATAAGGAGGATAAGCTCCATAGCCTTGATAATATGGAGGGGCGAAAGCATTTACTAACGATCCAGCTAATAAACCACCAGCTAATCCTCCAACAAAGGGAGCTACTCCAAAACCAAATCCAGGAAAGAATCCAGGGCCGCCAAATCCGAAGCCTGGTCCAAAGAATGGCCTAGGCCCAAAAAATGGTCTAGGTCCAAAGAACGGTCTTCCAAAACCAATTGGGCGACGCATCCAGTCTTGTTCTTCGTAATATGCAGGAGCTGTTGGATATGCCAGTTCAAGCTCTTGATGATTACTTGTTTGAGCAGGATCATTCCATTCATAACTCATTTCTACTTCCCTCATTTCAATTTTTTTCTCTACGATAAGATATGAAAAAGATTGGGTGTTTGTGCGAGAAACTATTGTGTTTCAACAATCATAAAGTGAGGTTGTTTTTATAGATTGAGGGACTTAGCTAGCAAAATCGGCTTTATCTGATATCTTTAACCACTTGTTTTCATCTATATGATGACAATATAAACCTTCACAAGAACTTCAAATGTTAAATATACAGTTCATTAAATGGTTGAATAAGGTTTAAACCTCTCGTGGAGGTTCTTTGCAATAGAGCATACTTGTGATTTGATGGCATACACCAAATGCAACGGTTTCTCTTTATTTACTAAGCTATTCTCCGTAATGTTGCGTTTATTTCAGCGAAACGCGTTACGCTGGTTCGTTTCCACATTAGGATTTTTTGAATAGTGTGATATAATTAAATTTAGGTAGTTGTATATGCAGGGTGGTATGTGGCACTCACCTTCCGAAGTTATTTCTTTGGGAAAGGGGGTGATCACATGATTATTACTACAGACCATTTGCTCGTAATTTGTGCATTCGGTACTTTAATTGTAGCGATAATCAACTCCAACACAAAAAAGTAATCCACCCTGCTCAGCCAAGTAGGAAGTAGATTACTTTTTTACTTTATTGCGCCACCGCTGTCTTGCGGTATAGCTACCTTCTAGACGTTAGTTTTAGTAACACTAGAACTAGCGTCTTTTATTATTATATGTTTTATATATTCATTATATACAACATGCATTTTGTATGCAATCAAAAACGTTTTGAAGCTTTTTTACACGTTATAATTCTTAGTGTTTTTTGGTTCGCTTATCCTCTTTTCATTCCTATTCATGAAACGTTCTATACGTTTTAACGCTTCGTGTATTCTTTAAGTAGCAAACTAAGTAAGTTTAGTCATTTCACTATTAAATAGTATATTTAGCCTCGCCCTCTGCTCTTATGCTATATTAATTATGTAATAATAAACTTCTGGTTACGGTTATTTAGTTCGAGAGGGAAATGCCGCCCATTGTTGGTACTGCAAAGTAATAAAAACGCTCACCAACAAAGAAATTAGTTCTAATATACAGCACACAACAATCATTGAAGTGGTGTCTTATTAGTACTTCAAATTCGAAATAAGGTAGAAACGAAAACGAGGCGATATCATGCTTAGAAGGAAGAAATGCATTTGCTGGAATTGCAATAAAAGTACACCATACAAAACATTATGGTATCGTGGACTTGCAACTAGAACAGTAACATGTCCATACTGCCACGCAGAAAACGACTTAAGTCTCAAGCAACTTTCACTCCAATTTGTCGTATTTTTCATTGGACTGATCTTTTTTCTCGTTGGTGGATTATTTTTCAATTTTAAGAGCTTTTATTTCGCTATCGGAATTTTGTTATATGCAATAACCATGGCGCTTGAATTATATATTACCTATGAGCATCAAGCGAAAAGCTAAGGGGTGATAATGTTCTCGTTGATTTATCAGCTCCCCCATCGCATCTCCTTTTACCCTTTACATTAATCAAACAAGTGGTGGAGCATGCGCTGTTTATTTTCAAAAAACTGTGCCATCACCTTGTAATGACTCGTTTGCTCCAATTCTGTTTCCTGCATACCATCTTCAGTTAGCTCCAAAATACTCGCACTCGGATAAGCCATCAATATCGGTGAATGCGTAGAAATAACAAATTGCGAGCCTTCCGCCACAAGATCATGAATCCGTCTTAACATTGATAGTTGCCGTAACGGCGACAACGCCGATTCAGGCTCATCTAAAATATATAACCCATTCCCTTGAAAACGGTGCATAAACGTCGCAAAGAAAGCCTCCCCATGAGACTGCTCGTGCAAAGATGTTCCACCAAAGGAATCAATAATCCTCGGTCCTCCTGATGCAAATTCATCTAATTCTTCTATGTTGGTAGCTACATTATAAAATGACTCTGCTCGAAAGAAAAAGTAATCTTGCGGCTGATACGCTCCGCGCGCAATCTGAATATATTGATCCAATGACGAATGAGAATCATAGCTGGAAAAATTAAAATTCTTCGACCCGCCTTCAGGGTTAAACCCTAACGTAATTGCAATTGCTTCCAATAAAGTAGATTTTCCCAATCCATTTTCACCAATCATATATGTCACATTCGGATGAAAATAAATCCCAGGAAAATCCTTTATCACTGGCAAATGAAATGGAAACTCATCAGCATTTGCAGGTATTCGATCTTCTTTTAAGTGAACGGTTTTTAAAAATGCTGTATCTAACGTTAGTTTTGGCACACCTATCACCTCAATTGTAAATGTTGCTTTTATTTTAGCATGAAGCTATGGTTTGGGATAGATGTATTAACAAGCAGAGCGAGTAGCTCTATCACGAGGGGGAGCGATTTCCGCGCAAGAGCGAGCGACTTCCCACGGGGAGGGTGAGCGTTTTCATCGTGAGGGCGGGCGACTTTTATAATTTATACCTCTTACTCTAACTCATGAGCTGCTAAAGTGGAGGCGATTTGATCTTCAATTGCCGTTATTTCCTCGCTTGATCCAATATAGTTATTAATCATGATTGAAAAAATGAGTGGTTGTTGATCCTTTGTAGTGACGTATCCAGATAGTGTTGACATTCCTTTAAGAGAGCCTGTTTTTGCGATGACATTTCCTTTTGCGGGTGCTTCCTGCATTCGATGCCGTAATGTTCCACCGACTAGTCTATCTTCCACGCCAGCTACTGGTAAGGAATTTTTAAACAGTGGAAACCATTCCTGCTCTTGTACATGGTACAATACTTGCAAAAGTTCGCTAGCAGGAATCATATTTTTGTGTGACATACCAGATCCATCGCGTAGTAGCATCGTGTCGGTGCTTGCACCAAATTGCTCCATTACTTGTTCCATTACTGCAAGCCCTTTTTTCCAGCTTCCTTCTCCATGAACAACTTTTCCCATTTCTTTGGTTAACACTTCGCCATGCCCATTATTGCTTAGTTTCATAAAAGGGATGAGCAAATCTTTAAGGGGCATTGACTCTTTCTCTGTTAATATAGTGCTGTTAACTGGAGCTGCTTTCATGAGTTCCTCAGTTTTACCAATAAAGTCAATACCTTCCTCGTGTAGTGTTTTCTGGAATACGTCTAGCGTATACATTGTCGGCTCCCAAACGGCAACCCATGACCTTACTTGTGTAGCTTTTTTTGGCATAGTTCCTTCTACAATGATTCTGTTCGTCCCGTGTTCTCTCTCTATAGCAATATCTTTCGGCTTATCTGCATCTACAATTTGTGTGCGATTTACAATTTTAATGTAATCTGTTTTAGGCGTTACTTCGATGATTGCTTTTCCACTTTCGGTGGCCTGTGGTAAAACATGGACAATTACTGTGCCTGCATCATAATCTTTATTCGGAGAAAGCGTTAAAGCAGACACTTGCGCACCTGTATAAAATGACTCGTCAGACCAATTTAAATCTTGGGAAAGCCGTTCATCATCATACCAAGTATCATCTGCAATAATATTTCCTTTCACTTTACGAATTCCTTGTTCCTTCATATCTACCGCCATCTGCTTCAAATCACTTTTTAATAACGTCGGGTCACCTTTTCCTTGTAAAAATAAGTCACCGTGCAACACTTTTCCTTTCACTTTCCCGTTCGTTCGCACTTGTGTGGTGAATTGGTAATTTTCTCCCAATATTTCTAATGCGGCAACCGATGTTAATAGTTTCATGTTTGATGCAGGGTGCAAACGTCTGTCGCTGTTTTCGGAAAATAGAATATCTCCTGTATTAGCATGCATGACGCTTACAGATGTTGTTGTACCATCTAACCGTTTATTTGTTAATATTTTGGAGAGGTTCTCCTCCAAGGAATTTGCTTGCACTTCTGCATTCTCTGTTGCGTTAGACACCTTTGTAAATACAAATTCATCTTGAATAGCAAATGGAATAATAGCTAGTACGATAATAGCTAGGATAAGTAGCGTGCTTTTTTTACAAATTTTCCATCCCATAAAAGACCATCTCCTTTTTAGAAAAATATCAAAGTCTTTATGTCGATAAAACGCCGTCGTTTTGCTTTAATTTTATTCTTGTGCAAAAAATCTAGGTTGCAATTCAGAGCTAATCCGATTCATTTCGTATTTACAACTAGCCGATTACATATTACTAGTAAGGAATTGAGGTAAAAGCTTGGACATACAGCATATGGCATTTAAGCCTTTTTAATACATTTTAGTCAAACCAAATCGAGACATCGATGTGTCATGCTTAGTCCGCTTTGTAAAATCTACTTAAAGCTATGCCTTAAAAAGTGCTATTATGTTGTGTACCATCATATGAAGATATGCATCAAAGACAATTAGTATGAGGGTAATGTTTAAGAGGCATTTTCACTGGGAACGGTTGAATAAAAGAATTCTACATGATGCGGAAATAATTTAATCAAAAAGGAGTTTTATCATGAATCAAATTCTATTTATTCAAACTGGCATGGGGATTGAT
>NZ_JABXHF010000079.1:0-17451 GCF_013393565.1 Virgibacillus sp. | reverse complement strand
GGACTACCATTCCCTTATTATAAGGTTTTTTTATGCGTTTTTGTATTGATAATTCCTATTATTCTTAGTATTGACACAAGTTGTTTTTTCTTGACTACTTTATAAAAAGTTTATGCAACGCTAGTGACTTATATTATATGTTATTGAGAAAAGATTTATGTAATGAATTAAATATAACAACCGTGCTAAAGGCGCCCTATTGTCACTTGTGTAGTCTTGGTGAAAATTGAAACTTCCCATCAATGGACTACTAATTCTTGAAGCTAGAATCTTAGAGCCCCCTTCTATTTGCTATTAGAAAAACGCTGTCATTTTATTATACTATAAAACTTTCCTAAAGTATAAAAAGGAGAGAAAGATATCTCCCCTTTTGTTAAACCGTTCTTTACATCTACAGCGCATGCCGTCTAATTGCTTTGCCAACTCCATCTGCGTTGTTCACATCTGTAATGTAATCCGAAGCTTTTTTTACCGCTTCTTGCGCGTTACCCATAGCAACACCTACTCCAGCTTGCTGAATCATTTTTATGTCATTCAAACTATCTCCAACCGCCATCACTTCATCCATTGTTATTCCAACCAAGTTACAAACTTTTTCTAAACCTTTGGCTTTATTTACTCCTTCAGGGTTTACCTCTAGGTTCGTTGGTAAGGAATTCGTCATTTCCAGCCCATCTATAAAAGATAGCTCTTTAATCATTTTTTCTAAAGTGACTGGGTCATGAGACTCACAACCGAATTTCAACCATTTTAGCTCATGAACATTTTCTGGCAACTCATTACGATATACTTGTTCTGTAGTGATCATCCATGTCGTAAGTCCAAGCCCTGCAGCTATATGGTACATCTGTTCAATTTTCTTAGAGTCGAACAGATGTTGCTCGACAAGCTCTTGGTCTTTCGTCCAAATCTCTCCACCATTCACTGTTACGAGATAAGATTGTAATCCTAAAGATTCTGCAAATGGGTAACAAGATTTCAACCAACGTCCAGTACTTAATACAACATGAATTCCTTTATCCATTGCTTCTGAAATTGCTTGACGAGTCAGTGGTGTAATTTCATGATCCTTTGTTAATAACGTGCCATCCATGTCTAAAGCGATGAGTTTAATATTCTTTGCTTGCTCCATTATTTTCCAGCCTCCATTTATCAAGTATTTCTAGTTAAAACGAAACCCCGATCATACATACTCGTTGTTATATAAGGAATGATAAGTAGTGCTAATAAAATAAAGAATAACAATTCAATGTTAAACATATCTACAATAACCCCACCTAATACTGGTCCGACCATTCTTCCTGCGGCACCAACACTATTTACGATTCCTTGATAAAAACCTGTCCTTCCTTGTGGGGCTAAATCATTTGCCAAAGTAGGAACGGCAGGCCAAACAAGCATTTCTCCCACTGTTAAGATTACCATAGCTATCGCAAACATGCTAAAGGTTTCTGACCATAACGCAATCAGAAAAGATATAAGAAATATGGTATTGCCCACATATATTTGCATTTTTTGTGAAGTAACCTTTGTGGTAAGCAACTTTATGAAAGGCTGACCTAACACAATAAGAAAGCCATTAATTGCCCATAAGGTACTATATAATTCTAATGGTATTTGTAAATCTTGCGTATAGGAAGCAATAGTGGATTGCCATTGACTATAAGCAATCCAAGTTATTAAAAAGCCGCCACATAAAATAAATAAGGAGATAAAAGCTGCTTTATCTTTAATATTTCCTTGCTGTTTTAAAACGGTCGTATGCATCTGGCGATCTATATAAGCATCCATTGGTTTAAACGTCATGAAAACAATAAGAAAAAAGCTAAAAAACAAAATCGCATTGCTTATAAAAATATAATTAAATGATATACTTGCTACATAGCCACCGACAGTAGCTCCTAATGCAACTCCAAAATTCTGAGCAACATATATGGCATTAAACGCACGTCTTCCTCCTTCTTTCCAAATCGAACCAGCCATCGCAAACATAACAGGCCAGGTTATCCCAGAACCAAAACCTATTAGAATAAGCGCAATAGAATAATATACAATGTCATGATGCAATAATACCATAACGGTAGAAGCCGTCATTGCTAACCCTGTTCCGAAAAGGATCGTTTTATAAGGGCTGAACTTATCAAACAATATACCGCCTAGTAAGTTACCTGCAATGGAAGCACCTTGGTTAAGCATTAAAATAAACCCTGCAAAAGCAAGGCTTTTCCCCAATTCATTGTGCATATATATAGTGTTTAATGGCCATAAGAAAGAAGCACCAGTGACATTTACCGTTGTTGCAATTACAAGTAGCCAAATTTGTTTTGGCATACATATCACCTTCTATCCTATGATCTTATCTACGTTATTTTAAATCATTTCGGATAACGAATCAATAAAGTAGCTCTACATATACCGTTAAAATTTATTAACATAGTCGCAATGCTTCATTAGATTTAGTAAATGTTCAAAATTGAAGTTTTTAGCACCTTCTATCGAGATAAAGTAGAAATAATTGTTTTTACAGCGCGCGTTAAATCGGACTGCGACCAGCTAGGAAGTTGTTTTTTTAAAGCGAGCTCATGAGATGCTGGAAGATGGATAAAACCAACTGGGATGGATAAAGCATGCTTCTGTACAAAATGTAATGCGTGATACATAACGTTGTTGCATACGTATGTACCGGCAGTATTTGATATATGTGCAGGTAGCTTTTCTTCATGTAATGCATCAATTATTTTATGTAAGGGTAAGGTGGAAAAATAACCATCTGCACCACCAGTTACTATTTTCTCTCCATGCGGTTGGTATCCTCCATTATCTTTTAAACCGTCATTACAGTTTATCGCAATCCGCTCAGGTGTAATAGCACTTCTTCCTGCAGCCAATCCCAAAGCAATCACAGCTTCTGGCTCTAGTTCTTCCATATATGCAATCAATTGTTTTCCTGCCATCATAAAATCAACCGGCAATTTTCTAGCAACAATTTTATAACTATCTATTACTTCTCCATCTAGTTCTTCTACTATTTTTTCTGTGGGGTTTATTGGATTATCTAGGAATGCCGCGAAACCAGTTAACAATAATTTTTTCATATTTATAACTCCTTTTACTATTTTATCCAACTATTACAACAAAGAATTCTTTATAAGAAACATCATAACATACATTGAAAAATAAACTCACTCCCTCGCTCCTATCTATGTAATGAACGAGTTGCTTGCAGAAAAAGTAAAATAATTACCGAATGAAACGAAAAATTGCTATTGACAATCAAAACGAAATCATCTTACCTTGCTCAAATTATGATAGTTAAATATAATGTTATACATGGGAGAAAAAGGGGGAATATGTATGATTTCGTCAACTTGGAATTGGATGTGGGAGAAACATGACGAATTAAAATCTTTTTTTACATTTTTTGTCCAAGCTAATTCCTCTAGATTATCAACTGGTAGATCCATAGACCCTTCCGATAGTCTAGTAGGAAACAATAATGATCCGGGGAAAAATCGTAACTATAAGCCTGGGCAGCTTATTGGTTTAATTGCAGGTCCATTATTATTTACCATCACTTTATTATTCTTTTCACCTGAAGATTTATCTCAACAGGGATTAGCCGTTTTAGCTAGTACGATTTGGGTTGCAATTTGGTGGATGACCGAAGCAATCCCCATTCCAGCAACTTCTTTATTACCAATAATTTTATTTCCTTTAACAGGTGGCTTAGATATTGGTACTACTACATCTTCCTATGGAAGCGATACCATATTTTTGTTTATGGGTGGTTTTATGATAGCGCTAGCAATGGAAAAATGGAATCTACATAGGAGAATTGCACTATCCATTATTTCTGTAATTGGTACGAACACGAACCGTATTATTCTAGGATTCATGGTTGCAACTGGTTTTTTATCTATGTGGATTTCTAACACTGCTACAGCAATGATGATGGTTCCTATTGGTTTAGCTATTATTTACCAAATTTCAGACGCCTTAAAAGACGATCCTTCCATCGACACATCTAAAGAGAACTTTGCTTTTGGAAAGGCTCTCATGCTGAGTATTGCATATTCAGCATCTGTTGGAGGTATTGCTACATTAATAGGAACACCTCCTAACGCAGCATTAGCAGGCGTCATTAATAAAATGTATGGAATAGAGCTATCTTTTGCGAAGTGGATGTTATTTGGCGTGCCAATCGCATGGGTGTTTATTTTTATCATTTGGTTCTACCTAATTAAAATAGCTTACCCATTAAAACTAAAACAGCTTCCTGGTGGCAAAGCATTGATTCATCAAGAAAAGCAAAAGCTTGGGAAACCTTCCGCTGAGGAAAAGGCTGTTTTCACTGTATTTATTCTAGCAGCTTTGGCTTGGATTACTCGTTCATTTTTACTTGTTCAAATTAACCCTAATATAAATGATGCGATTATCGCTATGAGCGCAGCTATCCTTTTGTTTTTGCTACCCTCCAAAAATTATAAAGACACGTTTCTAATAGATTGGAATACAGCTGTGAAGCTACCATGGGGAATCTTGTTATTATTTGGGGGCGGTTTAGCAGTAGCAGCAGGATTTACGCAGTCTGGCCTTTCTGAATGGATCGGAAATCAATTAACTGCATTGCAAGGTATTCATATTTTTATTGTATTGCTAGTTGTTGCAGGACTAGTCATATTCTTAACAGAGATTACTTCCAATACCGCAACAGCAAATATGATGTACCCTATCATGGCGGCGCTCGCTTTAGCTCTAGGAGTCCATCCATTCGTAGTCATGATCGCTGCTGGTGTAGCTTCATCTTGTGCTTTTATGTTACCGGTTGCTACCCCACCAAATGCCGTCGTCTTTGGTTCAGGTTACTTACGAATTCCAGATATGGTTAAAGCTGGTGTGGCGTTAAATATAATTGGCTCTATTTTAGTCACGGTAGCCATTTATTTCTTACTGCCGATGCTTTGGGGAATAAACATTACGGAAGTACCTGATTTTGTGAAATAAAAAGAAACAGCAACAAACAGTGACGTAGTAAAAACATATTCATAATTTGTTGTTATTCATAAACATGTGGGAACAAATAGATTCCCACATGTTTATTTTCATACTATTGAAAAGCTATAACAAAGGAGCAAGCGCCCGTTTAGCAACGTAGCGAGTGGAGCGAATCAACTAAAGTTTTAGGACTCATGGAACCAATGATGACTTATCGTAGGGCGATTCGTGAAGTGGCCTAGTTGCTGGACGCTGGATCCGGACGTGGCTTATTTCGATTATTTTGTTATACATAAGCCCCCAATTTTATACTTTCTTATCTTCTAAAAAAGTTGAACAATAGGCCCAGCTTTTTTACGTATCAGTAAATGGCAGAGTACTTATCATTACATTTTCTTTATCCTTTTTCTTCCTCCATATTTCTAATTCGTATGGTGTCTACCACGATATTTTCCCCATAACTACTGGCTTATTTGCACCAGTTGCCGCAGGGAGATTATTCGTTCTTTGCTTATAACATTGATATCCTAGTAAAGCAAAAGAGATCGCCTCTTTGGCATCTGCAGGCATTCCAATCTCATCCGTTCCGCAAACAATGACGTCCTTAGACAAATATTTAGAAATAAACGTTAATAGCGTTTTATTATATCTGCCCCCACCACTAATAAACACTTCTTTTAAGCTAGCAGATGCTATATATTTATTAATCTCTAAAGCAATGGTCTTTGCAGTTAAAGCCGTTACCGTAGCCACTTTATCATCATTATCAATTTGAAGACGCTCAGCTTCAAGCCATAGCTGGTTAGAGTACGCTTCTCCGAATAATTCTCTTCCCGTACTTTTAGGTGTTGTTAGATGGAAGTAAGGGTGATCTAAAAGCTGCGACAGCCAGGCTTCATTGACTGTCCCTTTTGCTGCTATAGCACCATTTTCATCATAACTTTGTACACCGTTTGTAGCCAAACTTGTAAAAGCATCCATTATCATATTTCCAGGCCCGGTATCATAAGCTAGTACATCCGCTTCTTTACATCCTTTTGGAAGTATGGTTACATTGGAAATGCCTCCAATATTAACTAGCGCTCTTCCGTATTCTTCTTTCCGATACAACTTATAATCCGTGTATGGTACTAATGGAGCTCCTTGTCCACCAGCTGCCATATCTCTCGTTCTAAAATCACCAATTGTTGTAATACCGGTAAGTTCTGCAATCATACCAATATCCCCAATTTGTAGCGTTGAAACGACTTTATTTCCTTCTATTTCCCTTGGTTCTGGCTGATGATATATCGTTTGACCATGTGAACTAATTAACAAAATTTGTTCCGATGACAACCTAGCATCTTCCATCACTTGTTTCGAAGCATCTGCAAATAACTTTCCAAGATACATATTCATGCTTGATATTTCTTCAATACGTACTGTTTCTGGATTACACATGTTTGAAATTCTTTCTTTCATTTCTTTTGAATAGGAAAAGCTAGCAAAATGAAGTAGTTCAAAATTTAATGAGTGATCTTCATTTATTTTGACGACCGCTGCATCAATACCATCTAAAGAAGTACCAGACATTAAACCAATAACAATATTGCTTGACGTCGCTGATTCTAACATCTCCATTGTCCTTTCGTGTTCATAAAATGAATTTATATAAGCGTTTTCAGATCGCTCTATGTTAACTATACCATAATCAGGCGTCTTTCGAAATTATATTTCGTTAATTTTAATGATTTTAGTAATTAAATTTCAATCGAGAATTTATATGCATTTGCATAAATATAACTCACATTCATTTTTTTCGCCGTAAACTCTTCGGTAAATGAAAAATGATGAAAGCTAAACCTATTCCAAGGCTAATGTAAGGTAGAATTAATGTTGGGTCTTCATAAATGAAGTAAGCACCTACACCGGTAAAAAGCCAACCAATTAATTCATAAAACAAATGTTTTAACATATAATCTATTTCTCCTCCTTCCATAATAAAGCAGAGTTCTTTATAACTTACACAAGTACCTACATAAGTTTTATTTATTCATGTAAGCAGAATTGGAAGTATTCTGACGCCTACCGTGTGGAATAGAACGACTGACAAGTAAATAAACCATTGGTATTAGTCCAAGTAACACAGCTAGTCCTTTCCAATGGAAATTTTCCCAAATCGGCGCTAAAGCAGAACTACCTAAGGTAACACCTATGTAATAGGAAACCAAATACAAGCTAGAAGCACTCCCTTTATGGTGTGTAACTGTTTCACTGACAGAAGAAGCTGTCAATGAATGTGCTGTAAAAAAGCCAAGACAAGTAATGCAAAGCCCAACCACAATAATAGGTAATGAGTTATGTACTGTAAACAATATACCAATACCTAAGGTAAGCATACCACCTATGCGAACTTTTTCTAACCCTATGAAACTGGAAAGCCACCCGGCTAAAGGTGAACCAATGACTCCAAGCCCATATGCCAGAAAAAAGTAAGAAATAGTATGCAGTGATAATAAAAATGGCTCTCCTTGTAGATAAAAAGGCAAGTAGGTCCAAACCCCTGTAAACGACATTTGCAAAACAATTCCTAATCCAAAAACGAGTAACAATTGTGGATCTTTAAGATGAAATAGAAATCCGTCTATATCCTTACTAAATCGTAGCCGGCTAGGTTGAAAATGTTTAGAATGTGGAAGCAAGAAATGAGTTAATATTAAAATAAGACCTCCAAATGCAGCTAGTCCATAAAAGGCAACCTGCCAAGATATAGCATCTGACACTATCCCCGTTATTACTCTTCCAGCCATCCCTCCAAGTGCATTACTAGATATATATAATGCTGTTGCAAAAGCTGCACTTTTAGGTTCAATCTCCTCATGTAAATAAGCAAGTGCTGCAGCTGGTAAACCAGCAAGAGCAAAGCCTTGTATAAACCGAAGTATAATAAATATTATAAAACTATCAGTGATTGGCATAAGCAGAAACGGAAAAATAGCTCCTAATAAGGATATTTTAATAAACTGCGTTCTTCCCATTCGATCTGATAAAAAGCCCAAGATGATTAAACCTACAATTAAACCAATAATAGTAAATGACATAGATAAACTAGAAACGGAAACACTAATTTGAAATTCATCAACAAAGACTGGCAATAAAGGTTGAATTGCGTACATACTAGCAAAAATAAAAAAAGATGCTAACGCTAAACTAGCATTAATCCTCCAAAAATAACTATCTTTCACACTATATGGTTTTTTTTCAATCGTTTTATTTGAATTCTCTTCTTTTGTTACATTATTTTTCAAAAACATACTTGTCTCTCCCTGCACCAAAACCAAATGTTACAACAATCACAGAAACGATAATTAACACTACTAATGAAACGTCCCAGCTCTTGGTTTTATCAAAAATAAATCCTATCATAAACGGCCCAAAAGCAGCAAGAATATAACCAAAGGTCTGTGCCATTCCTGATAAAAAGGCAGCTTGTTTTGCAGTTTTCGCTCGCATACCAAGGAATGTCAATGCCAAGGCAAATGTACCGCTTAAGGAAAAGCCAATTAAAATAACACTGATCACCATAATAGAAAATGTTTCTCCGAATAATAAACCAGCATATCCACTAACAGAAAATAATCCTAATGCTAGTACAAGCCCTTGTTGAGAACGAAATTTCTCAGCAATTACAGGTACAAGAAAACTTGCAGGTAATCCAATAAATTGCATAAAAGATAATAGCCAACCTGCTGTTGAAGCACTTATCTCATTTGCCTGCAAAATCTCTGGCATCCATGATATCGTGACATAAAATAAAAAAGATTGAAACCCCATGAATCCCGCTACTTGCCAAGCTAGTGACGAAAGCCATATTCGTTCTTTCTCACTGTTATTCCCATGATAATAAACAGGATGCTTCATTTTTTCATGTTTTGTTAGGTAAAACCATACTACCGTCCCGATCAATGCCGGTAGAGCCCAAATCCATAAAGCCATCTGCCATCCAAGTCCGAACCCTTCCGCTATAGGAACACTTACTCCAGAAGCTAATGCTGCAAAAATCCCCATAGCTGTAGAGTAAAGGCTTGTCATCCATGCTACTTTCGTTGGAAATTTTTCTTTTATTATACTCGGTAAAAGAACATTACAAACCGCAATTCCTAAGCCAATGAATAACGTTCCTGCAAAAACAAATACAGCCATCGAAACACTGCGTAAACTAATACCGAGAAACAAAGTAAGCAGCCCTATGAGCATAATCATCTCATTGGAATATCGATAACTGAACTTCGCTACAAGCGGTGACATAACCGCAAATGCTAATAATGGCAGACTCGTAAGTAACCCTGCACTCCAATTAGCTAATTCTAGTTGGTCACGTATCATACCGATAAGCGGTCCAACAGAAGTGATTGCTGGTCGCAAGTTAAAAGCAGCGACAATAATACCTGCTATTAATAAATATTGATACAAAACGGATTTCTTTTCTTTCATTTGTTCCACCGTCGCTACTCTCCTTTTTAAAAATTCCCTCTCTAATCATAGCACAAAAAAGTAAGGTTAGCCCCTGAAACAAAACAAACTCTTTAGCATTTTCCGTATAACTTTGCTATAATAACACATATACTAAAAAGACCACAGTGCAAGCTGTGGTCTATGGATAAGCGGTTCTCAAAAGAGGATCGGCTTTATTGGGATAGGCCTCTGCAATGACGTTTTTTTAAGAGCATGAGGTCTATTTTTTATTCATGATGCGTACCACTAACGTCAACAATGTCACCAGAAAGGTGCCAAATGCGAAAATAACTACAAAAACTTCATATACATTCACCTGGCTCACCCCCTTTCTTATAGGGTTTGCCGCCGACTCCACAAGAACGTTATCTTTATTTAGTATGCCATACATATAGAATTCCATACACAAAAACGGAACAAACGTTCCTTTTCGCCTATATGCAAGCACAAGCCACTTACTAAAGCTTGTATATTCCATTATATGTTCTTTCCGTGCCACGATGTAATGCATTTGAAATGTATATTAACTAAATAGTTATTTGAATACACATATATATTAACAATTTTCCAACGATTAAAAAATCTTCCTTTGTTGTTAAGTTATAGGAAAGGCTATCATTTTTCTTACACTTTCCTATAGGGCATGAATGATCTCAAAAAGCCTCTTTTCATAAGATGCCTTCACTCCCTCTCAAACTTGACAAGCGCACATCCTCCCATTCCTGACAGCGTAAGCCTTACTTACCACGGGCGCCTTATATACGGATAGTATCTCGTTCCACGAGGATCACAAGGCTGCTCTATAATGAAATAACCAATCGGAGCACAGCATAATACTGACCACGATTGGTTATTTTCTTTATTTCTCTTACTCTTCTTTATTGTCACTTTCATCTATAACACTTTCTGGACCACCATAGAAATAATCACTTGTATCAACGGCGTCCCACTTTTCATTCGGTGTGTAAAAACGAAGTAGATCGCCATATAGCACTTCATCGGAGAGCTCAAGTTCTTTCATAACTTTCTCCTGCATTTCTTTCATTTCATCTGTAGGCTCTTCAATAACTTCTTTTGTTTCACTATCATAATATTTTCCGTCTACATAGCTGTACTCTGGCGACATAAAGTTTCCATTACGGAAAGGAACAACCTCATGATGGTCTTCAGAGAACATATCAGTACCAAACTGAATATAGTCTTTCGCATCAACACCAAGAATATGAAGCATGGTCGGCATGACATCAATTTGACCAGCATATGTTTCTACTGTTCCTTCACTCTCTACACCAGGAATTCTGATCATAAACGGAACACGTTGTAAGTCTGCATTCTTCATTGGTGTAATTTCTTCATCCGTTATTTCTTCCATTGCACGATTATGGTTATCAGAAATACCATAGTGATCACCATAAATCATGATAATCGAATCTTCATAGAGCCCTTTTTCTTTCAAATCATTGAAAAATTGTTTTAATGATTCATCTAAATAGCGAGCTGTTTGGAAATATCGATCTACTGATCCATCACCCGTTTCAGCAGGCTCAATGGTAGCATCTTCCTCATCAATCAAATACGGATGATGATGCGTCAAGGTCATCATATGCGCGTAAAATGGTTGATCCATATCTTCTAAATACGGCATGGATTGTTCAAAGAAAGGTTTATCTTTCAATCCATAATTGATAACATTTTCTTCACTCATATCATAGAAATCTTCATGATAAAATTCATTAATTCCTAGGTGTTTATATACTTCATCCCGATTCCAAAACGACTTTCCATCACCATGAAAAACAGAACTTGTATAATTTTGCTCTTGTTCGAGAATTGCCGGTAATGCTTGATACGTATTATTACCTTTTGTAACAAAAGCTGAACCTTGTGGTAAACCATACAACGACGTATCCAGCATTAATTCAGCATCTGCTGTTTTCCCTTGCTCTGTTTGATGAAAGAAGTTATTAAAGTACGTAAAACCTTTCTCTTGTTCATGAACTAAGGAATTAAGAAATGGTGTTACTTCTTCTCCATGGAGCTCGTAATCAATTAAAAATGATTGAAATGACTCCAAGTGAATTTTAATAATATTTTTCCCTTCACCTTTACCGAAGTACTTTTCATTTGGTGCCGCATACTTAGATTTCGTGTAATTTTCTACTTTCGTAATGTCATTACTATCAGCTAAAACGCGCCTTGTTGACGTCTTTGCACTTTGAATAGCATCATAGATTGTAAAATTGAATGCTCCTAAATATTTTACTAGATAGTTTCTATCAAATGTACGTTCTAGTAATTGTGGTCGGTCTGCTTCCGCTAAACCAAGATTAATACTAAAAGCTAATACCCCAGCTGCAATTACTAAAAATGGTTTACGGAATTGCATCCGTTGCACAGACCAATTCTTTCTCACAAAAACAAATAACCCGATTAATAAAATAATGTCAATCCCATACAATAAATCGCTCCACTGTGCTAGGTCAGCAATGCTTCCTCCTATGCTGCCGAAGTTATCTGTTTGAAGCATCGTTGGAATCGTAATGAAATCACTATTGAAACGATAAAACACGACATTCGCATATAAAATAAATGTAAGTATCGCATCAATAATGATAATCCAAATTCCAGCTCTTCTACCCTTTGCAAATAACGCTAGTCCTAGAAAAATTAAGGCAGAACTTAGTGGGTTAAAGAATAATAGAAATTCTTGCATTGCTCCACTTACCCCTAAGCTGAATTCAAATTTATATATCAAATACGTTTTCACCCAAAAAAGCACTAGTGCTACCGCGAAGAATCCTAATTTACTGGATATAAATTTCTTCACTTTCTTCACCTCAAATTGTTATAATTCAAAATTTGTTCCTTTAATTTCATTTAAATTTAATATTAATTTTTCTTAATACGATTGTTAATTATAACGTATTAAATCCTTGCGGTCAATTTTTTTATAAGAGTAATAGTTGACTAGTTTTACCAAAATTTGTCGAAAAACAACTAGATAGAAAAACTCGGTTGACCGCCTTTCATATGTAGCGATCAACCGAGTTCTACTAACTGGCTCAACTTTAGCTGGTGCTTGAAGAACCTTATAACCCAATAAAATGGATAACTATAATAAGAAAATGTACGCTTCCATTATATAGTAAATCGTTGCATTAAAGTTTTTAAATTGTCTGCGAGTTTGGAGAGGCGGTCAGCGTTGGCAGATACTTCTTGCATGGAACTACTAGCTTGCTGAGCAGAGGCAGATGTTTGCTCAATACCAGCTGCAGACTCTTCAGAAATCGCCGCAATTTCCC
Source organism: Virgibacillus sp. (assembly GCF_013393565.1). NCBI lineage: Bacteria > Bacillati > Bacillota > Bacilli > Caryophanales > Bacillaceae > Virgibacillus > Virgibacillus sp. The sequence continues at coordinate 4,660 of NZ_JABXHF010000079.1, read as the reverse complement.
CCACAGAACCATGCATCTCTTTACTATTTTCAGAAACCCAATCAAAATGTTCTTTAACCTGAGATATTGCATTTGCCATTTCATTGACAGAATGATATATAGATTCAAATGTATCTTTTGTTTCTTTCATTTGTTCTGAACCAGCAGTTACCTCTTTATATCCATCTTGAAGTGATGTAGTTACTTGATCGGACTCTGTTTGAATATCATTAACTACTTTTGTAATATCATTTAGTGACAAAGATACCTGTTCTGCCAGTTTCCGTACTTCATCGGCAACGACCGCAAAGCCTTTCCCATGCTCCCCAGCCCTTGCTGCTTCAATGGCTGCATTTAACGCTAATAAATTCGTTTGTTCAGCGACTTCACCTATCACAGTTACTAATTTTGAAATTTCCTTCGTTTTTATATCTAAACCGCGTACGCTTTCTACAGCATTCTTTACAATATGATCTATCTTCACCATTTGGTCGTTTGTCGTTCCCATAATATCATGTCCAGACTTTGTTTTTACTAAAACTCCCTTAGAAGATTTCTCTATACGATTACTGTTCTGACTCACTTCTTGGATGATATTGTTTAAATCGTTCATCATACTTGCTAAATTAGCTGCATGATTTGCCTGATTTTCTGCCCCAGAAGCAAGCTCTTCCATCGTCGCAGCCACCTGCTCTGTCCCTTGCTGCATTTCATCAGAAGCTTGGTTCAGAGCTTTCGATTTATCATCAACCACGCTAGACACATTTTTAATGGAAATTAACAATTCTTTTAATTGCTCATTCATCTCGTTCGTTGTCGCCATTAGCTCAGCAATTTCATCTTTTCCTTTTATATCTAGCGGTTCATTATTCAGTTCTCCGTTAGCTATCTTCGTCATTCTTTCTTTCACACGCTTTAACGGTTTTGCTATGGAATAAGCAGTTAGCAATGCAGTAAGCACTCCTAGTACTACAACGGATACTGTAACGATCAACCCAAAGCTTAACGTGAACTCTCCAGCTTGAATAACGTCCTCACTTTTATTTGTAATATTGTTTTCACTCTTTTGTGCTAACTCCTTAAATCCATCAATTAATTGATTTCCAATTGGTTGAATTTCATTTGCCATGATGACCTTTGCTTTAGCACTATTTCCTTCGTCCATTTCTTGAAAGAACTTATCCGTCAGTTCACCCCATTCTAGTTTCTTTTCCATTAAAAGCTTAACTTCTTCCGAATTATTGTGTTTTGAAACATAGTTCTCCAATTCTAACGTTTCATCAATTGTATTTTGGAAGCTCTGTTTATATCGTTCATCATTATATAATAAGTACCCTCGCAAATAACCGGTTCGCTCAGCCATATTAATTGCCAATTGTTCTTCAGTAACTAATAATTGCATATCCTGTTGTATCATTTCTTCTGTACCCTGATTACTTCTGTTAATGCTTATTACATTTATGACTCCTAATAAGATAACTAGCATAATTACAATCGAAAAAGCAAAAAAAAGTTTCATCCGAATGCTTTTAAATGTAAATAACTTACGCATGTTCATTTCTCCCTTGTATATAGTCTAGATGTTCCACTATCGGAAAGTATAAAATTGTAAGGTTTTTAGTATAGCAAAACGATGACATATCATTGCTAAAGATTTGGCGATAATCCAAGTTTTTCTCATAAATAAGTAAATTTTATATAAATATTTTAATCCATATATAAATTTCCCTTCTCCAACGTGGGTGTATAATTATTTTAAACATTCATATAGCTAATTAGTGAACAACAATCAAGTTTTAACAATTCGCTTATTTTTTTATCGGTATAAAGATACGAAATATGAAGCTTTATGAAGTTTTTTTAACAAACCTTCTTATTTATTGTGAGGCAAGGACCTACCTCACTCCTTTTATAATTCGTTAGTTTATAATCAGTAATAAAAATGGAGCTATTTATAAATATTGCTAGGCTTCCGATATTAATAATGGACGCCTTTTTCTTGCGAGTGAAAATTGTTTCTTTATTTAACAACTTCGTATAATGACTTTCTCGTAAGGAAGAAGAGGTATTAAAAGATGATGAAACAAAAAACAAATCAATTAGCTTTACAACCTGATTAGGAGTGTGGATAAAATGAAGGAAACAACAGTTGAGCAAATAAATACGCACCCTTTGCTGCAGTCATTTGTTACTGTTGCTCCATTTTTACAAGATTTAATTAACGATGATATTACAATAGGTATTTATGACACAGAGAAGTTAATTATTAATTTTCCGGCTAACACTTTCTCTTTAAATGTGCAACCTGGCGATCCATTAGTAGAAGGGGATATAGTAACAAATGCCATTCGGCAAAATAAAAACCAATCGGCCATCGTTCCTGCTGAGTTATTTGGTGTGAACTTGATTGCTCGTGCTGTACCACTTCATGATGAGACTGGAAACCTTATTGGGGGTGTTGGGGTCGGGCTTAGTGTGGAAAGAGCAAATCAGCTGTCCGAAATTTCTTCTAATTTGTCAACTGTTTTTGAAGATGTAACCAATACCATACAAGATATGGCAGAATCCATTTCCGGTTTAGCAAATAACATGTCCGTCGTCTCAGAAAAAGCTACAGAAGTTACCAAACAAGTAGATACAATCGAAGACGTCTCTAATGTGGTGAAAGGAATAGCTGACCAAAGCAATTTATTAGGATTAAATGCAGCCATTGAATCTGCCAGAGCTGGGGAGCATGGGAAAGGATTTTCGGTTGTAGCAAATGAAATTAGAAAAATGGCGACAAACTCCAAAGATCATGTGTCTGAAATCCAAACAATAACAAATACGATTAAAGAAGTCATTGCTAATTTGAATAAGCATATTCAAGATACGAATGTAGAATCAGATAGCCAATCAGCGGCTATTGAAGAATTATCTGCAACTGCGCAAGAAATAAATAGTAATATTCAATTACTAGCTCAACTTGCCAAAGAAAATATGCAACTGAAAAATTAATTTATCGGAGGGGTAACTATGTCATTTAAAAAATTGCCAAGTCAATATATTAACGGCGTGTGGAAAGAGGGGGCTTCTCCCCTTATTATGGAAAACAAAAACCCTTATAATGGCGACCTTCTCGCCACATATCGTGCAGGCAGTAAAAAAGATTTGGATGATGCTTATCAAGCTGCAAATGCGGCACAGAAACAATGGGAAAAAACCAACCCTGTAACTAAGCGCGAGGTGTTTGAAAACGCAGTTCAATATATAAACGATAACTATGAATCCATTGTTAAAATAATAATAGAAGAGATTGGTGGGACAAGGTTAAAAGCAGAATTTGAAATAGGACTTGTAACCAACATCATAAAAGAAGCTACCACATTTCCTTTTCGAATGGATGGGAAAATCTTAACCTCCCCTATCGATGATAAGGAAAATAGAGTTTACCGTGTTCCTGTAGGTGTTGTTGGCGTAATCAGCCCATTCAATTTTCCATTTTTCTTATCCATGAAATCGGTAGCAACAGCATTGGCAACTGGTAATGGAGTTGTGCTAAAACCCCATGAACATACACCAATTACTGGTGGAACAATGATTGCATCTATTTTTGAACATGCTGGATTACCAAAAGGTCTACTCAATGTAATCACAACAAAAATTTCGGAAATTGGGGATGACTTTGTTGCACACCCTATCCCTCGAGCTATTTCTTTTACCGGCTCCACAAAAGTTGGAAAACATATCGGTGCCATTGCAGGAAAACATTTAAAGGATGCACACTTAGAATTAGGAGGAAATAGTGCATTAATAGTATTAGAAGACGCGGACATTGATTTAGCGGTAAGTGCTGCTGTATTTAGTCGTTTTACGCACCAAGGGCAAATTTGCATGTCTGCGAATCGCTTAATTATACATGAAGCAGTTTATAACGAATTTGTTGAAAAATATGTAGCGAAAGTAGCTACATTACCGTGCGGAGATCCCAAAGATCCAAACACCATTATTGGGCCGTTAATTAATCAACAGCAAGTAGAAACAACTAAAGCTTTCATTACTAAAGCAATAGAAGATGGAGCCAAGCCTATTCTTCAAGGAAAAATAGAGGGAAATGTGATAGAACCTGTGATCTTCACAGATGTGACTCCTACTATGTCTATAGCAAAAGAGGAAGTATTTGCCCCTGTTGTATCTATTTTACAAGCATCAAACGACGAAGAAGCCATTTCTATTGCAAATGATACCTTATATGGTCTAAGTGGAGCTATTCATACAAGAGACGTTGAGCGTGGTGCAGAGCTTGCAAAGCAATTAGATACAGGGATGATCCACATTAATGACGGGACCATTAACGACGAGCCTCATGTCGCATTTGGGGGAATGAAAAATTCAGGTTTAGGACGTTTAAATGGGGAATGGAGCTTAGATGCCTTTACCACTTTTAAATGGATTAGCGTTCAGCACAAGGCTAGAAACTATCCATATAGTTAAAACTCGCATGTTGAACAACCTATAGTATAAAAAAGGAGCTGTCGCAAAATGCATATTATGCATTTGCTGACAGCTCCTTTTTATATGAGATTGCTCGTTTTAAGATGCATTATTTTATTTATGGTGATAAAAGGAAATTTAATCGGTTTTTGACGCACTTAAATAAGCCTCGCCTTTTTTTATTTTTTTAAGCTGTCTTTAATGGATG
>NZ_JABXHF010000125.1:0-2111 GCF_013393565.1 Virgibacillus sp. | reverse complement strand
AGTTCTGTTTTGGTAAGATGGGTGTAGGACATGTCAGATACACTCTCCTTAACTTTGGTTGGTTATTCGTTGAGTATATCATGACATGTCTTTTTTGGTGTCTCGCTTAATTTTACAATCTAGGTTTATAAAGAAAGCCACGTTTTGTTTAGCCACAAACCGCGAACTTTTTATAGTTTTTATAGTTTTTATAGTGTCTTAACACTTGGTTTTGCTAAACTCTTGTTGAATTTCTGCTAAAAGTTTTGCGTCTGTAATTACTTCTAAACCCGTCTGTGCTAGAGCCAATGCTCCATCAGCAATCATTTGATGCCCTTTATCTGTAATTGTCATATCTGCAAAGGCTTGTGTATGTGCCGTTAAGCCAGGCATATCAAAGCCAATATATGGATGAATCGCTGGCACCACATGGCTTACATTTCCCATATCAATCGATCCATAGCCTTCTTTAGCAGGCAAAACAGGCTGAGCGGTGATATTCTCCAAATGCTTCGTAAAGGCTTTGGATAGAGCCTGATTGGTTATCATATTGTCGTAGCTCAATTCATAATTAGAAACTTCTAATCTAGCTCCTGTCATCAGTGCCGCACCTTCTGCAATGTGTTGTACTTTTTCTACTACCACATCTAATTCCTTTCGTTCTTTTGCTCGCACATAAAATTGCGCCACTGCTTTATCGGGTACTACATTAGCTGCCTCACCACCGTCTGCTATAATGCCATGAATGCGTACATCTGTTGGAAGATGCTCGCGCAATGCGTTAATCCCGTTAAACAGCTGAATGACGCTATCCAGTGCATTAATTCCTTTTTCTGGTGCAGCAGCTGCATGGGACGTTTTACCGAAATAGGCAAATTGAATCGCATCCATCGCAAGAGCCTCACCGCTCTCGTATGCTTGATCGCCAGGGTGAACCATCATTGCAACATCTATCGAATCAAAAAAACCATGTTTACTCATCGGCACTTTAGCACCATTCGTTTCTTCGGCTGGTGTGCCTAAAACAACGACACTTCCCCCAGCTTCTGCTACCTGTTTACTTAAAATAATCCCCGCTCCAACACTCATCGTGCCAATGATATTATGCCCACAAGCATGTCCAACTCCGGGAAGTGCATCGTATTCAGCTAAGTACGCAATAGTAGGGCCAGGTTTTCCACTATCAAATGTAGCTTTAAATGCAGTGTTTCTTCCAGCTACACCTGTTTCTACCTCAAACTGATGCTCCTCAAGTAATTTCGTTAATAATTGCATGGATTGATATTCCTGATCGCCTAACTCTGGATGGTGATATAAATAGTCACTAATATGGCATAACTCACCATGGATATCTTGTATTGTTTCTTGTAACGACTTCATCTTAGTCCCACCTACATGTATAATTATTAATATGTAGGTATATTTATACCATTAAATGCATCATTATGCAATCTTTTTTTCATTTTTTATGAAGAAAAGTATGTTTGTACTGTTATTTTACGTTTTCAATTGTATTGCTGATTAATTAGCGTGATTTGCAATAACACGTCCCTTTAAACCATAAAATTTATGCATCAAGTTATGCTTTTTGCAAAAAATTCCCATTATCTTGTTAACGGAACCGTTGATTTTCTTTTATCTACTGCTTGTTCGTACAACAAGGGCAAGGGACGCTTTCTTATCTACAAAGAATGAATTGATTTTCTACATAGTAGCGTAAATGTAACATGAGACATACCTAGTAAGAGAGTCTATAAGGAAAGGAAAACTTTTGTAATTGAGAGGGATTTATCTATGAGGACTATCCCGATTTGTAGGAAAAGACTTGCTTGAAATGCATTTCATAGTAGTGCAAGCCATTAGGGGTTTTTATTAGAAAAACTTGGCTTGTCGCCCAGTAATATGGCGCGCCGTGGTTTTGCTTATACGATAAACCCTAGAAACCTTGATACTTTTCCTAGTAGTGAATAAAAACGACCGAACCGCGCTTAATTTCAGATATTAAAAAAGGAGCTGTCGCAAAATGCATATTATGCATTTGCTGACAGCTCCTTTTTATATATGAGATTGCTCGTTTTAAGATGCATTATTTTATTTATGGTGATAAAAGGAAATTTAATCGGTTTTTGACG
>NZ_JABXHF010000078.1:0-18168 GCF_013393565.1 Virgibacillus sp. | reverse complement strand
GGTGGTCAGTTGTGAGCTGTATTTGGGGAAAGGGATTGAGGGAGGTCAGGGGGGGGGGTGTGTGCTAGACAAAGTGAACGTGAGGGCGGTGACGGAATCTGCGGTTGTAGGACAGTTAGGGGCGGTATCGACGCCAATGGTACACGACAGAGTATTGGCGTGGGTGGCTCTGTTGGGAGGGTCGCCTAGGGTTGGATTTATAGAATGTGTACCTGCTTACCTTAATGTGACTGTTTATTATGACCCTTATAAGGTGTATGAATCTCAGCCTTCCCATGTAACGCCTATATCTCCTTTTGAAATCGTAAGGACTTACATAAATGGGCTACTACATAAATTAAACGATGACAGGAAAAGATTTACTGGACAAAAGGTTGTCATCCCTGTTCTCTATGGGAGTGATTATGGCCCAGATTTAGAGTATGTCGCCAATTATCACAATTTGTCCATGGAGGATGTCATTCGTATTCATACGGAAAAAGAATATTTGGTCTATATGCTTGGTTTTGCCCCTGGTTTTCCTTTTATTGGTGGTATGAGTAAACAAATTGCTACTCCTCGCAAAAGTACACCCCGCTTAACTATTGCACCAGGGTCAGTGGGAATTGCTGGAGCACAAACAGGTGTATATCCTTTAGAGACGCCAGGAGGCTGGCAAATTATTGGCTGTACCCCCATTGATTTATTTTTACCTAATCAAGTACCGCCATCCTTGTTAAAAGCTGGTGATACGATACAGTTCGTATCCATATCCCTGGAGGAGTATAGGCAATATCGACGGGGAGGGAAGGAGAATGAATAGTGTACGTGTGCTCCAGGCAGGTCTGTATACTACAATTCAGGATTTGGGTCGATTTGGATATCAAAAATATGGAGTAATTGTAAGCGGACCAATGGATGCTTATTCTTTACGAATTGCTAATTTGCTTGTAGGAAATGAAGAAGAAGAAGCGGTAATAGAAATGGCGTTAGCTGGGGCAACCTTACAATTTAAAGAATCGCATGTAATTGCTATTACTGGAGGCGATTTAACGCCTAAATTAGATGGGAAACCAGTACCTATGTGGCGTCCGATTTTAGTGAGAAAAGGTTCTGTTCTCCAGTTTCAATTTGCTATTAAAGGGTGCTATGCCTATGTTTCCTTCGCTGGAGGTATTCATGTACCAAAAATAATGGATAGTAAAAGTACGTATGTAAGAGCTGGCATAGGTGGATATGGTGGAAGGACCTTACAAAAAGGCGATACTTTTGCTTGTGGTGATAGGAGCCCTATAGCAGAAGCACTCGTGCATCAATTAGAACGCGCCTCTGATTATTTACCTTGGTCAGTCAATCCTTCCCCACTCATTTCCTTTCATAATCATTCATTCATTCGAATTATGAAAGGAAATGAATTTGAGCAATTCGATAAAGAAAGTAAGTACGCGTTCTTTCATGAAAATTATACCATTACAACGCAATCAGACCGAATGGGGTACCGCTTAACGGGTCTCTTGCTATCCTTGACTGAAAAATTTGATATGCTTTCCGAAGCAGTTACATTTGGAACCGTTCAAGTTCCTCCAAATGGACAGCCTATTATTTTAATGGCTGACAGCCAAACTACAGGAGGTTATCCAAAAATTGCTCAAGTTATTTCGGCGGATTTAGCCACGCTTGCTCAAACGCAACCAAATACTTCTGTTCGTTTTCAAGAGGTACGTTTAGAGGAAGCAGAGGCGATATTGTTAGAACATAAGCGTATATTACAGCAAATAGCAGCTCGTATTAAATGGAAAGTCTTAGGATGAGTGAGAATATGTGCCGAGAGAGGTAATAGGAGAGTGCTACATCTGAAGCGGAAAAAGCGCTTTTCCTTTTTTATAGTTTGTTCGTTTTATTTTTAGGGCAAACTTATGGAAGGTGATGCATGATGAAGGCTTCAGAAGAAGAGAGTAAACAATTTGATAAAGCGTTAGATACTTTTATTGAGCTTTATAACAATATGGAAGCGGATGATCCCCTCATTCATTTTACTGATGATGTTGTGGAGCAAATTGAAGCAGCTAAACAAGTATATGGAGAAGCTCTTGTTCACGAAAAAATTAATTCCATTGTTCGAGAAGCACTTTCCTTGGTAGCATTAACGAAAGATCGGCAAGAAACAGAATCACAAGGGTAGATTTCTTTTGAAATGACTAAAAAACACGTATACACGTTCGGTTTTTGTGGTATAATAAGAACAAATGTTCTTTAGGAGGCTATACGATGAACTCCATGTTACAGTGGTCAAAGGAGAACAAGCAAAAACTGGTTCTATTTTATATGGATCAAAATAATCGAGTAACACAACGATTCATACGTGTGATAGAGATATATGAAGACTCATTTATAGCATTTTGTTTTTATCGTAAACAAGTTCGCAGGTTTAAATTTAGCTATATCCTTTCCTGTGCTCGTGTGAAAAGAAGGGGAAGTGCATAAGATGAGGATATATGATCGAGGGGCGATAAAATGGACCTCTATGATGTTGCCAGAGCATGTGGATTTACTTCAGGATATGTGGGAAAAGCTTGAGCGCAAAGAAATGCCTATTTTGGACGAACAAAAGTTGGAGGAGTTGGACGTCCAATTACAAGCTGCCGTTCGTCAGGGTATCGTTATTGAAATTAAGTACTTTAATGGTCGTGATTTTTTAACTAGCAAAGGGAAGTTAAAACAGATCACAAATGAGTATCTTTATTTGCAATCAGGCAAAGCAATTAAGCGGGGGCAAGTGTTGGACATATGGGCGTAATAGTATCATGGTTGGTGTGTGTTTCTAATTGGCGCGCCACCCTTGTGTGTATGACAAACTTGCGCTATATTTATGTAATAACTACTGCTATCGCCAGAAAAGCTTGGGCGATAGCTAAATTTTTCCAAATATGATGAAGCATTTATCAGCTCTTGAAGGTATCCGTCGTATATTAATATAAATATCACTCGTGTACATCCTACCTATTTCGCTTGCGGTTCGTAAATATCCCAGGCTGTTTTTAAAGCTTTAACAATATAATCTGCTACTTCTTCTATCATGAGAAAATCCGTCTGCACCGTTGAATGATGCGTTTGATAGATGACTTTACGTTCATGGAATAATTGCTTGATTTCTGCTAAGCTTTTTCCTTGTAATACAGGTCTACTGTCAATGAGTAAACTAATTCTATTCTTCCATGAATCCCAAGACAAATCAAGGTAGAAAACAATACACTTTTCTAAGCAAATGCTTCTAATATCCTCTTGTAGAAAAGCACCTCCACCTAATGAGATAATTTTTAATTTTTGCTCACATAAACCATGAATGATCTCTTTTTCTTTTTTTCTGAAAAACGGTTCGCCATATGTTTTAAATATATCTGTGGTTGGCATTTTAAATATGTCTTCGATGACCTGATCAGCATCAATAAAATCTCTGTACAGTTTTGCAGCTACTGATTTACCGATGGAAGTTTTACCAACTCCCATAAATCCAATTAAAACAATGCTTTTTTGACGTATAGGAATTTCATTATACATTGGGTTACCTCTTTCTGTTTTGACTTACAAATAAAGCGAATCTTCTAATTAAAGAGGATTTCATTCCTCTCTCATTTGGTTATTAATATGATCAAAATGTCCTTTGCGGTACATTTTACCTGCTTTTATCCTGTCCAAGTATTCATCTCCTAATTCTTGGAGGGGGTCTAACAGTACCTTACATCTAGGAACTTTTGATATCTTTCATTAGAAAATAACAGGTAATAAGATCACTTTATTTTATAATGGCGCATGCAAATTACTTTTAACAAAAATCCAAACAGGAAGTTACATTTTATTTATTATAAGCGAAAAACTAGCAACTTGTACAAGGAAAATCATATTTTTGTTGGCAATCCTGTCTAATAGACTTATAATAAATATTTAATAGAAGCGACGACATGTAAAAACAGATGATTTGCATTTGTCTATGAATGATGAGCAGGTAATTAGTCGCTTGAACAAAGGTGGTGACTACAACGGAAAAAGCATGAGCTTGGCGCTTTTGCGAGTGCGGAGGCTCAGTACGTATAAAATTTCAAGCAGAAAAACATAAAGTTAGTAATAATTGGTTGAAATAGTAATGCCTAAATATATTATACGAGGGGGCATAAGGTGTGAAGAGGGTAAAAATTAAAGATATACATATAGGAAAAGGAATGCCAAAGATTATCATTCCAATAATGGGAGAGACATTGCAAGAGATTAACCATGAATTAAGCGAAGCCAAACAGGAAAAACCTGATATGATAGAATGGCGTGCGGATGCTTTCTTACATGTCACTAATATAGAAGAAGTTCTCCGTTTGCTAGCAGAAATTAGAAAGTTGATCGATGATATTCCATTGCTTTACACCTTTCGTACTTATAAAGAAGGGGGGAGGAAAGAAGTAACGCTTAACTACTATGAAGAATTGTTAAGTCAAGTTATACAGTCAGGATTTATTGACGTCATTGATGTTGAACTATACATAGAACAAACGATTCGAGAAAGACTGGTACAAATTGCGCGACAAAATAATGTAATTGTTCTGATGTCTAATCATGATTTTCAAACCACTCCGGCTAATAAAGATATGCTAGCACGTCTAATAGCCATGCAAGAGACCCGAGCAGATATTGTAAAGTTAGCGGTAATGCCGCAAAATGAAGAAGATGTTTTGCGTCTATTACAAGTTGCGGCAAAAATGAAATCAACCTATGCCCAAAAGCCGTTCATTACCATATCTATGGGGCCATTAGGTATATTAAGTAGGGTTGGAGGAGAAGTTGTAGGTTCTGCCGCTTCTTTTGGCTCGGCGATACAAGCTTCTGCACCAGGACAAATAACAGCTGCTGAATTAAGGTATATTCTACAAACGATCCATCGTTATTCAAAATAAAAATAAAAAGCTACCCCGCTATAAAACGATGTAGCTGTGCCTGTTGAAAGTTATTTTTAACGTACTTCCGCAACTTCTTCAAGCAACCCACAAGGGTGGGAAGTGGTGGAGTTGTTCGCCGCTAATAGAGCGATTTGAATTTCTTGCACTTAGGAAAGCATCATATTTTTTGGTTTATAGTATAAGAAAAACAAAGGCTTTCGCCATAAGACCTGGCGACATGCCAAGTTTTTCTAATGTTTTTTCAATGGTTTGATTAGCAGAATGGAGCTGTTTTACAGGGAAGGTATAGAAATTTAAAGTTTATCGTATAAGCAGCATACGGCTTTCTGTACAAAGAATTGGCAATTAGTCTAGTTTTTCTAACATGCTTTCGCCTACCAAGTGTGCTATATGCTCATAATCTATGGAAATACTTTAATTACTTTATTGTCGATCGGATTTTACATACTATTGCATTTCTTCCGCTTCCGATAAGCGTTAAAGCAGGGGACATACTAATAATAGTAAATCCATGCTTTTCTTCCCTTATCCTTATACTTTCAACTAAAACAGATTTTCGCCAGGGTCCAATGTAAACACTCCTTGTCTAAACAAGAATAACTTTAAAAAACTCAACTATACTGCCTATTTGTTTGGTGCTGAATAGCTTGTCTAGCTAATTTGTCTGCTTGCCTATTTTGTTTTTCAGGAATCCATTTAATAAAAAAGTGCGGAAAATCAGAGGCGTGCTCACTTATTTGGTGTAATAATGGGATGAACAGTTTGTTTTTGGAGTAATTTTTCTCAATTGTATCAACAACAATTCTAGAGTCAGAGCGAAAAGATAAAATGTCAGTTGGAAATTTATCTTTGCAAATCATTAAAGCTTTAATAACTGCCTGAAATTCCGCTACGTGGTTGGAAAAATCCCCTAAGTAAAAGCTGTATCTATAATGTTGCTGTTCATGCTTGATATAAACACCTGCACCACTTGGCCCTGGATTACCATAGGATGCACCGTCTGTAAAAACTTCTATCATGTACATAGCCCTCCTTATGTGTAAGCTGATTATAGCATATGAGATGGTGTAATAACACGCTAATACTTTTGATGTATAGATAAAGAAGTATTCAACTCTATAAAATATGCTTTGTTACACTATATAAAAGTATAAAATGTTGACTCACGATAGTAAAAGAAAAATTACCACATAAGTTATAAGCCTTGAACCGAATAATATGGTCTTCTCTAGATGGATTTTTGTTTTTGTGGCACAATAAAGGAAAGGATAGAGAGGGGATTATCATGAAGTTACAACTTGTTAATGAACAAGTCTTACAGTGGAAGATGAACCAATCCTTAATGCAATCGATTCAAATATTACAATTTTCCAATACAGAACTGGTGGAGTATTTAAAAGAATTGGAAAAAGAAAACCCGCTCATTGAAGAAATAAACTATGATGACGCCGCTCTTCCATATCATTCATCTACGGATGATGTTGTAGGACCTGGAGAAATCAATGCAAGTGAGTTAAGTATGTACGACCTTTTGAAAAAACAGTTATATACATTACATATACCTGAAAAAATGCGACCTATTGTGTTATATGGTATTGATTCCATAAATGAAAACGGTTACTTGGATGTCGAGTTACAACTTTGGGCAAAGCAGTGTCACTCGACATTAGAGCAGGTAGAGCAAGCAGTAAAACTTATCCAATCACTAGAGCCAGCTGGAATCGGTGCCAGAACCTTAAGCGAATGTATTATATTACAATTAAAAATTTCTGCTGTGGATAAACCACTTGTACATGATTTATTAGAAAACCATTTACAATGGGTAGCGGAAGAAGATGTGGAAGCCGTAGCTAATGAATACGGTAAAAGTGAAACATACGTAAAGGGTTTATTTGCACAAATTAAAGCATGTCACCCCAAACCAGGACACTTACTTGATACGAAGATAGATCATTACATTATTCCAGAAGCTTCTATTTATAAAGAAAAAGAGAAATGGCAATTATCTTTTTATTCGTGGAGCACGCCAAAAATCACTTTAAATGAGTCTTATTTTCATATGAGAGGGATTGGAAAAGAGGCGGAGAAATATATTAAAGAGAAACAGACACAAATAGAAATGGTGAAAAAAGCTATTACTTATCGAGGTGATACATTAGAACGTGTTATTCAATGTATGCTTGAAAAGCAATCTCTGTATTTTGAACATGGCACACATATGATGCAACCACTAACATTAAAAGATATTGCAGACGAATTGGCATTACACGTTTCCACTATAAGTAGGGCTATTGCTCATAAATATGTGCAAACACCAAATGGCATTTTACCATTGAATTTCTTTTTGCAATCTGGTGTAAAGCAAAGCAACGGCACCAAAGCTGCTGCACTTGCAATTAAGAATATGATCGCTGACCTTATAGCGCAGGAAGATAAGTGTAAGCCACTGTCTGATGAGAAGTTACGAAAATTGATAGCTGAAAAATATACGATTCAAATTGCGAGACGTACAGTCACGAAGTATAGAGAGCAACTACAAATACCATCATCGACGAAAAGAAAGGAATGTTAATTTTGGTAATGATCCATTTTTATACAAAAAAGGCTTGTCTTTTATGTGATGAAGCAAAACTTATGTTGGAATTTTTTCAAGATGAATACGATTTTAACGTTCGAGAATGTGATATTTATACGAATGATCTTTGGTTAGAGAAATATCAGTTATTAATTCCTTGTGTAAAAGTAAATAATGCAATATTGGACGCATCCCAACTAAATTGGGAGACGCTAAGAAATTTTTTAGATCAATATGTAGGTAATAAAAGATGAGATAAGCGCATTATTTTTTTGTTAGTGCTTTATGTGCTTTTTTCAATAATTCATCCAAGTATTTGATATAAACATAAAATACTTAAACATACTATACGAAGAGCTTATTAGTTATTATCCTGCAGTTTTTTTAAATAATAGGGAGAGGTTATTTAATATGGGGCATGTTGTTTTTATTCATGGGCTTGGGCAAAGTGCATCCAGTTGGCAGGAAACGATTGCTTATTTATGCGAATATCGTAATATATATAGTCCAAACCTTTCTGCGATGCTTCAGCATAAAGAGGTTACGTATCAAAATTTGTATGCTAGTTTCACCACGTACTGTAAAGATTTGGACGAACCGTTAAACCTTTGTGGGCTTTCATTAGGCGGAGTATTAGCTTTAAATTATGCAATCGATTATCCCAAAAAGGTAGCCTCATTAGTATTAATAGGTGAGCAATATAATATTCCTAAAATGTTGTTTAAATTGCAAAATATGGTATTTAAATTTGTTCCGAAATCTTCTTTTGAGAATATAGGGTTTGAAAAGAAGGACTTTATTCAATTAACAAATACAATGACTACGCTAAATTTCAGTAAAAAATTAAGTGATATTATGTGCTATACCATGGTTGTTTGTGGTGAGAAAGATCATATAAATAAAAAAGCATCAAAAAAGTTTAGCTGAACATATTCCAAAATCAGAACTTCAAATGGTGACAAATGCTGGACATGAAGTAAATGAACAAGCTTCGAAAGAATTAGCGAAAATTCTAAAATCTTTTTATGAGAGAAATCACTTGTTTTGGTTGTACTATAGGCGGTATAAAATTTTAAGGTTTATTGAATTAAGAAACTGTAGTATCGATATAAAGACTTGGCGATAAGTCAAGTTATACTTCATATTTTGTCTATTGAAATTTGCTTCACATAATTTTAACATTAAATCGGTTGTGTAATTAAATAAATTTGGTATAATATACATGTAAGCAAGAAAACATAAAGCAAGGGAAAATTTTTTTTGCAGCTTCCGGGACGTAATAATTCCGCCCGGGACTCCAAAAGACCAGGCGAAGGAGTCCTTAGTAATGAGAAACTTGATTCAACTACAAAAAAGGCTGCTACCTGATCTGTTGGATGTGATGCAACGACGTTATGCAATGTTACGCACCATAGATTTGTTGGAGCCAATAGGTCGCAGGGGACTAGCTGATAACACAAATGTTACCGAAAGAACTGTACGAGGAGAAATAGAACTTTTACAGGAACAAGATTTAATTCAAATTACTGCTAAAGGTATGTTTATCACAAAAGCGGGTAAATTAATCTTGGAACAGTTAGGTGCATTTATGAATGAAATCATGGACTTGCGCGCACTAGAAAACAAACTAAAAGATGCACTATCCATTACTGACGTTATCGTTGTTCCTGGAAATAGTGATGATCATGAGTGGGTCAAGCAAGAAATGGGAAAGGCTTGTGTAACCAGTTTGAAAAATATGATTGGTGAACATCCGACCATTGCTGTAACTGGTGGAACGACAATGGCTGCAATTGCAGCGGCAATGACACCTTTTGAACAAAGCAATGAAGCTCTTTTTCTTCCAGCTCGAGGGGGGATTGGCGAAAAGGTAGAAAACCAAGCGAATACGATCGCAGCTGAAATGGCTCGTAAAGCTCATGGTGACTATCGACTACTTTATGTCCCTGATCCGTTAAGCGAATCAGCTTATCAAATGATTATCCAAGAGCCAAGTGTAAAAGAAACATTGCAGCAAATAAAAACTGCAACTGTTGTAATGCATGGTATTGGTGATGCGTTAACGATGGCATACAGAAGGAAAACAACTGCAGATATTGTGGAGAAACTACGCAAACATCAAGCAGTTAGTGAAGCATTTGGTTATTATTTCGACAAAAAGGGAAATGTTGTACATAAGGTGCGTACAGTCGGAATACAACTAGAAGATTTAGGACAAGTTCCTTTTGTTGTTACGGTTGCTGGCGGTCGCTCTAAGGCGCAAGCAATTGCTTCCTATTTCAAACGAGCAACAACAAACCTGCTCATCACCGATGAAGCAGCAGCAGAAGAGATTTTAAAGGGAATATCCACCCTTTAATATATATAATTTAATTCATTTTTAGGAGGAATTATCATGGCAGTAAAAGTAGGAATTAACGGTTTTGGTAGAATAGGACGTCTTGTATTTCGTCTAGCTCTACAAAATGAAGATGTAGAAGTAGTGGCAATCAACGACTTAACTGACGCTGAAATGCTAGCTCATCTATTAAAGTATGACTCTGTCCATGGCATGTTGAAAGAAGAAGTTTCTGTCAATGGTTCAAATATTGTTGTTGGTGGAAAAGAAATTAAAGTAATGTCTGAAAGAGATCCTGCTCAATTAGGCTGGGATAAACTTGGTGTGGAAATTGTTATGGAATCTACAGGACGTTTTACAAATAGAGAAGATGCACAAAAGCATCTTGATGCAGGTGCAAAAAAAGTTATTATTTCTGCACCTGGTAAAAACGAAGATTTAACAGTAGTAATGGGTGTTAACGATAAAGAATATGACCCAGCTAACCATCATGTTGTATCTAATGCATCTTGTACGACAAACTGCTTAGCACCGTATGCTAAAGTATTACATGACAACTTTGGTATTAAACGTGGACTAATGACTACAATCCACTCTTATACAAATGATCAGCAAATCCTTGATTTGCCACATAAAGATTATCGTCGTGCTCGTGCAGCAGCACAAAATATTATTCCAACAACAACAGGTGCTGCTAAAGCAGTAGGGAAAGTTCTTCCAGAATTAAATGGTAAACTAAATGGTGGAGCTGTACGTGTACCTACACCAGACGGTTCTCTAGTTGACCTTGTAGCTGAATTAGATAAGAATGTAACAGCAGAAGAAATCAATGCAGCACTAAAAGAAGCTGCAGAAGGTGAACTAAAAGGTGTTCTTGAATACAGTGAAGCACCACTTGTATCTACAGATATTTTAGGTAACCAGCATTCTTCCATTGTAGATGGTTTGTCTACTATTGTTCTAGAAGATAACTTAGTGAAAGTTGTTTCTTGGTACGATAACGAAATGGGCTACTCTGCTCGCTGTGTTGATTTAGCAGTATTAATGAAAAACAAAGGACTATAAGAAAAAATAGCGGGGGAGGAGCATGGTTATTCCTCCTCCGTTTTTCCTTGTAAGAAAAGATATAATATGTTTAAGTAGTCTTCGGAGAAAGGGATCTTTGTATAGTTTATGAAGAAACTGAAAAAGTTAGAACTACGCTTGACATTTTAGCGATAGCTTAAATGAAAACAATGCGATTGGTTGCTGCTAAGACGAAGAATGAATGAAGTAGAAATTAATTTTTTGGATAGTTCTATTTCTTGTACCTAACAATTCGATAGAGGGATAATTACATATCCTACATTTAGGAGGCAGAAGAACATGAATAAAATGTCAGTAAAAGACCTTGATGTTAAAGGGAAAAAAGTTTTTTGCCGTGTGGATTTTAATGTACCGATGAAGGATGGAGAGGTAACAGATGATACAAGAATTAAAGCAGCTCTCCCTACCATAGAATATTTATCCAATCAAGGTGCGATTATCATTTTAGCAAGCCATCTTGGTCGTCCTAAAGGGAAGGTCGTAGAAGAACTACGTCTCGACCCTGTAGCAAAACGACTAAGTGATTTAATTGGGAAAGAAGTAGTTAAAACAGATGCCGTATATGGTGAAGAAGTGCAAGAGGCTATTTCTAAGGTAAGCGAAGGCGACATTATTTTAGTTGAAAACGTTCGTTTCGAAGCGGGCGAAGAAAAGAATGACGAAGCATTGTCTCAGGCCTTTGCTGACCTAGCTGATGTGTATGTCAATGACGCATTTGGCGCAGCTCATCGTGCCCACGCTTCCACAACTGGAGTAGCTGAAAAGCTTCCAGCTGCTGCAGGATTTTTAATGGAAAAAGAATTATCCGTTTTAGGTAAAGCATTAGAAAATCCAGAACGTCCTTTCACAGCTATCATTGGTGGTGCGAAAGTAAAAGATAAAATCGATGTTATCGATCATTTACTTGAAAAAGTTGACCATTTAATTATTGGTGGTGGGTTAGCTTATACGTTTATTAAAGCGCAAGGTTATGAAATTGGTAATTCCCTATTGGAAGAAGACAAAATTGATCTAGCCAAGCAATTTATGCAAAAAGCTAAAGACAAAGGCGTAGATTTTGTTCTTCCAGTTGACGCTGTTGTAGCTGACAAATTTGCTGAAGATGCAAATAAAAAAGAAGTGGACATTGATCAAATTCCAGCGGACTGGGAAGCATTGGATATTGGTCCTAAAACATCAGAAAAGTATGCTGAAATTGTTGCTAAATCTAAATTAATTATTTGGAATGGTCCAATGGGAGTTTTCGAAATGGAAGCTTTCGCGGATGGTACAAAGGCAGTTGCTAATGCATTAGCAAAAACAGAAGGCTATACAGTAATCGGTGGTGGCGATTCTGCTGCTGCAGTAGAAAAATTTGGTCTAAGTGATAAAATGGATCATGTATCTACTGGTGGAGGAGCTTCTTTGGAATTTATGGAAGGTAAAGTTCTTCCAGGTGTAGCTGCTTTAACTGACAAATAAATTGGTATGAGGTGAGACGATGCGCAAAAAAGTAATTGCTGGAAACTGGAAAATGAACAAGCTAGCAAGTGAAGCGAATCAGTTTGTCGATGAGGTGAAAGTAAAACTACCTCAATCAGACAAGGTGGAGGCTATCGTTTGTTCCCCATTTCCTTACTTAGCTCAGCTTGTGGAAAAAGCAAAAGGTACAACGTTAGCAGTTGCTGCTCAAACGATGCATTATGAAGAAAGTGGTGCATTTACAGGCGAAGTAAGTCCTGAAATGCTTGCGGACTTAGGTGTAACTTATGTTGTTTTAGGGCATTCAGAGCGTAGAGAATATTATAACGAGACAGATGAAACAGTGAATAAGAAAGTGCATGCTGCATTTAAACACGGACTAACACCAATTGTTTGTGTTGGTGAAACGCTAGAACAGCGTGAAGCTAACGAAACAATGGATCATGTCGAAATGCAAGTTACAAAAGCTCTAGAAGCACTTAGCGAAGAACAAGTTGCTAACACAATTATTGCCTATGAGCCGATTTGGGCAATTGGTACAGGAAAAACAGCAACGAGTGAACAAGCAAATGAAGTTTGTACGCATATTCGTGAAGTGGTTGCAAAACTTACTTCTAAAGAAACGGCAAGCAAAGTCATTATTCAATATGGTGGCAGTGTAAAACCTGCAAATGTTGATGAATTACTGGCTCAATCTGATATTGATGGCGCATTAGTTGGCGGAGCAAGCCTTGAACCAGCATCATTCTTGCAATTAGTGGAGGCAGGTGCCAAATGAAACAAAACAAACTAGCGGCATTAATCATCTTAGATGGTTTCGCTATTCGTGACGAAGAAAAAGGGAATGCTGTCAAACATGCGAACAAGCCTAATTTT
Organism: Virgibacillus sp.; assembly: GCF_013393565.1. Lineage (NCBI taxonomy): Bacteria > Bacillati > Bacillota > Bacilli > Caryophanales > Bacillaceae > Virgibacillus > Virgibacillus sp. The sequence goes on along the minus strand of NZ_JABXHF010000078.1, from coordinate 4,910 downwards.
GACCGCTATTGGAATCAATACGCCCATAATCAGCTAACAGCTAGTGGTGAGGCTGTCGGTTTACCAGAAGGGCAAATGGGTAACTCTGAAGTCGGTCACTTGAATATTGGTGCAGGGAGAATTGTGTATCAAAGTTTAACCCGTGTTAATCTATCGATTAAAGAAGGCGAATTCTTTGAAAAAGAAGCTTTCATAAAATCGATGCAACATGCGAAAAAAAATGGGAAGGCGCTACACATTTTTGGTTTGCTTTCTGATGGTGGTGTACACAGCCATATTAATCACCTGTTTGCGCTTTTGAAGCTTGCAAATGAACAAGAACTAGAGAAAGTTTATATCCATGCATTTTTAGACGGACGAGATGTTGGTCCACAGACTGCTAAAACATATATTAAGCAAACACAAGATAAGATAGCAGAATACGGAGTCGGGCAAATTGCGACGATTTCTGGACGTTATTATTCCATGGATCGGGACAAGCGATGGGATCGTGTGAAAAAAGCATATGACGCCATGGTGTACGGAGAAGGTCCGAAATATACGGATCCACTCGCTGTTGTGGAAGAGTCTTATGCTAGTGAAATTTATGATGAGTTCGTTATTCCATCCGTTATTACGAATGAAGCTGGTGACCCAGTTGGAACTGTGGAAGATGGGGACTCCATTATTTTTTATAACTTCCGTCCAGATCGAGCTATTCAAATCTCACGTACATTTGCCAATGAAGATTTTCATGACTTTGACCGTGGAGACAAAGTGCCGAAAAACTTAGACTTTGTTATGTTAACGAACTTTAGCGAAACAGTAAACGGCTATGTTGCCTATGAGCCGGTTAATTTAGATAATACAGTTGGTGAAGTTTTAGCACAGCATGATATGAAGCAATTGCGAATCGCTGAAACGGAGAAATACCCACATGTTACGTATTTCATGAGTGGGGGACGTGAAGCGGAATTTCCAGGTGAAAAAAGAATCTTAATTGATTCACCAAAAGTAGCGACATACGATTTAAAACCAGAAATGAGTGCTTATGAAGTAACGGACGCGTTATTAGAAGAACTCGAAACGGGTGATCGTAATGCGATTATTTTAAATTTCGCCAATCCAGATATGGTTGGACACTCTGGCAAATTAGAGCCAACTGTTAAAGCTATCGAAACTGTTGACGAATGCCTCGGAAAAATTGTTGATAAAATTATTGAACTTGGCGGACACGCTATTATTACAGCCGACCACGGTAATTCGGATGAAGTCATTACGCCAGAAGGAAAGCCAATGACAGCTCATACAACGAATCCGGTTCCTGTTATCGTTACAAAAGAGGGTATCAGCTTACGTGAAGGCGGAATTTTAGCAGACTTAGCACCAACCTTACTTGATTTATTAAATATTGAAAAGCCAAAAGAAATGACTGGCGAATCATTAATAAAATAATAAAACTAACAAACGTTTTGAAAAAAAAGGAGACGATTTGAATGCCATATATTACAGATGTTTACGCACGTGAAGTATTAGATTCTCGCGGTAATCCAACCGTTGAAGTAGAAGTATTTACAGAATCAGGTGCTTTTGGTTCTGCATTAGTTCCTAGCGGAGCTTCTACAGGAGAATATGAAGCAGTAGAATTACGCGATGGCGATAAAAGCCGCTACCTAGGTAAAGGTGTCTTAAAAGCAGTGCAAAATGTGAATGAAGTAATTGCACCTGAACTATTAGGAATTGATGTAACACGTCAGAATATTATCGATGCACTAATGATTGACTTAGATGGCACTGATAATAAAGGAAAATTAGGTGCAAATGCTATTCTAGGTGTTTCCATGGCTGTTGCACACGCTGCAGCAAGCTATTTAGAAGTACCACTTTACAACTATCTTGGCGGATTCAATGCCAAAACATTACCAACCCCAATGATGAACATTTTAAATGGTGGGGAGCATGCAGACAACAACGTTGATATTCAAGAATTTATGATTATGCCAGTGGGGGCAGAATCATTTAAAGAAGCACTTCGTACAGGTGCAGAGATCTTCCATTCCTTGAAAAATGTATTGAAATCGAAAGGTTATAACACAGCTGTAGGGGATGAAGGTGGTTTTGCACCAAACCTTGGCTCTAATGAAGAAGCATTACAAACGATTGTAGAAGCTATTGAAGCAGCTGGCTATAAGCCTGGTGAAGAAGTGAAATTAGCAATGGACGTAGCCGCTTCTGAAATTTACGAAGATGGCAAGTACAACTTAAAAGGAGAAGGTGTTGTACGTACTTCTGCAGAAATGGTTGACTGGTATGAAGATATGATTAGTAAGTATCCAATCATTTCTATTGAAGATGGTTTAGATGAAAACGACTGGGATGGTTTCAAACTTCTAACAGATCGTCTAGGCAAAAAAGTACAACTAGTTGGGGATGACTTGTTCGTAACCAATACAGAAAAATTAGCTAGAGGTATTGAACAAGGAATTGGTAACTCCATCCTTATTAAAGTGAACCAAATCGGTACTTTAACGGAAACATTTGAAGCTATCGAAATGGCAAAACGCGCTGGTTACACAGCTGTTATCTCTCACCGTTCTGGTGAAACAGAAGATGCTACCATTGCAGACATTGCTGTAGCAACAAACGCTGGTCAAATTAAAACAGGTGCTCCATCACGTACCGATCGTGTAGCTAAATACAATCAATTACTACGTATTGAAGATGAATTAGCTGGCATGGGCGAATACGCTGGAAAAACAGCATTTTACAACTTGAATAAATAACAAATAGTTAGCGACCTCCCTGTTCGTGTAATAGCGAATCGGGAGGTTTTTATTTGGCTTTTCATCCGCACATCTAAGAAGTTCTGTATAACTTTGTAGTGAAGTAAATATTGGGGAGCTTTCGTGCTATTTAGGCTAGATTTCGGAAAAATGTTTAAGATTCTATGGCTATAGTATAAAAAATACAATGATTTTCGTTATAGAGGTAAGTCAAGTTTTTCAGTCTTCCCACTGTGTTACTACATGAAGGACAGGTATGGCTGCGCCAGCCAAACATTTATAAAGGTTTTTGGCTTTATTATGGTTTGCGCTTTAATTAGTGCAGTCATTTATTTCATATTGTTGTTTAGGATCTTATCTGAAAATGATGGAGGGAATAGAGAAACAAAAAGACCTATTAAAACTTGCTAAATCCCTTCAAATATGGCATAGTTACTTATGGAAAGACAACTATATAATAGCATACAAGCGTTGTAGGGGGACCAGTGTTGCTGGTTGAGATTGTATCCTTAAGATACGGACTCTTAGAACCTGATCTGGGTAAAACCAGCGTAGGGAACATGTCGATAAGAAAGTATCATTTGCATGTGCAAAAAGCCCTAGGTGTACGTAATCGCCTAAGGCTTTTTTTAAACTTATGCGTGCTTTTCAAAATGATAAACATCCAATATGAACAACAAATCTAAGAGAATGGATTGTTGCTAGACTTCCCAATCAGGTCATTTATCCATCAATGAAGGGGAAAGCTAAGTCGATCTTGAAATAAAGTTTTCCTTATTCTCTGCACCTTACATAGCTGTAGTTATACTGGAGGAGGAGACAGATTGAAAAAATTTATTATGCTTAACTTGCTCATTGTTTTACTAACAGCATGCAATGCAAATGACAGTGAGCAAGGTAAAGAAGAAAAATCAGCAGATAAAGCACGAAAAGAAGTTTCTGTAGTGCTTGATTGGACGCCAAATACGAATCATACAGGACTCTATGTAGCGAAGGAAAAAGGCTACTTTGAAGAGCAAGGATTGGATGTTGATATTAAGATGCCAGGAGAAGCAGGTGCTGATCAATTAGTGGCTTCTGGTAAGGCTGATTTTGGTGTAAGTTACCAAGAAGGGATTACGGAAGCAAGAGTACAAGATATCCCTATTGTATCAATTGCAGCAGTTATTCAGCATAATACGTCTGGATTTGCCTCGCCAAAGGAAAAAGATATTACCGAGCCTAAAGACTTCGAAGGAAAAACGTATGGCGGCTGGGGTGCCCCCCTTGAAAAAGCAGTAATTAGCTCGTTGATGAAGCAAGATGATGCTGACGTTGAGAAAGTGGACATTGTTAATATGGGCGATACCGATTTCTTTACTGCGGTAGAACGTGATATTGATTTTGCTTGGATATTTTATGGTTGGACAGGCATTGAAGCGGAACTTCGAAATGAAGAGATCAATATGGTTTATCTTACTGATTATACGGAAAAATTAGATTACTATACGCCAGTATTGGCAACCAATGAAACGATGATAGAAGAAGACCCAGATACGATTAAGCAATTTTTAGCTGCTGTAACAAAAGGGTATGAACTAGCAATTGAAAACCCTGATGAAGCGGCCGAGATTTTAATTCAAGCCGAGCCTGATTTGGACGCAGACTTAGTAAAGGCAAGTCAAAAATGGTTAGCGGATAAGTATCAAGATGATGCAGCTAGATGGGGCGAACAAAAACTAGAAGTATGGGAAAATTATTCGACCTGGATGTATGACAATGATTTACTTGATAAGCCTCTGGATAGCGAAAAAGCGTTTACGAATGAATTTTTACCAAACAACTAAGCAAGAGCAAGAATTCGTTAAACAATAAATGAGCAAACGTCATATTATTTTGCTGGCTAGTCTAAGATACAAACAGAAGAAACGGAGGAGACGTCATGGCTAATGCGCTTGTAAGTGTACAAATTATACCAAAAACGAAAAACGGGGAAGATGTAATTCCTTATGTAGATGAAGCGATTGCAATTATTGATGCTTCTGGGGTTCCTTATCATGTAAGCCCTTTGGAAACGACGATGGAAGGGGAATTATCCAACTTGCTTGAGATTGTGGAGAAAATGAACCAGCGGATGGAAGAATTAGGTTGTCCAAGCGTTATTTCGCA
>NZ_JABXHF010000077.1:0-18172 GCF_013393565.1 Virgibacillus sp. | reverse complement strand
CTTCTTTCTTCTTTAAGCATTTCTAGCACGATCTTTGATTTGAATTGTGATGTATAACTTTTTCTTTTACCCATAAATCTACTTTAACATCTCCTTATTTCGTGTCTAGATTTATGGGTCCATTATAGTGTCAGATATCACAACTTAAGGTGCATTAACTGCTGTACCTATTTTTATCCAATGAAGAATTGATTTAAAATACAAAGAAAAAAGAACTGTTAGGACTATCATAGGTGTGCTTAAGGCGCGCCTACTACTTTACTCTTTAAACGAACATACTTTCTATTAACTGGGGGGTTATGGGTTGTACACGCACCTTGAAGATTACATATATGAACTATATACATCAATTGGAATTGAAATTCCTGTTAACTTAGACAAACAAATAATAGCTAAGAAATTAGGTGTAGAAATAATTTACGAAGAAGATAAGCTATTTAGATTTGACAACGAAATAAGTTTAATCAGAAGCGATGTGAGGCAAGAGTGGATGGATTTTGGTCATGAAATTGGTCACTATCTAAGACATTGTGGATGTCAGTTGAATATGCATCGTTTGTTTATAGATCTACAGGAATGGCAAGCGAACAACTTTGCTTATCATTTTTGCGTACCGACATTTATGCTGGATAAGTTATACAACTATACAATATATGACATTATGCAGCTATTTAACGTTGATTACGACTTTGCTTATAAGAGATTAGAGATGTATACAAATAAATTTTACTCTGGAGGTTCTATGAAATGGACATATCAATTGAATTAGAAAGGATTATTGCAATTTATTTTAATGGACACAATTACATAGTTGATGGAGTGGAATTATCTAGAGAGGAATCCCGATTAATAGCTTACTCTCTTATTCACACACTTCAGTTGATGGAAATGATAGTAAAAGGAAAATAAATAATAAGGAGAAATATAAATGAAGGGACATATCGAAAAACGCGGCAATAAATATTCTTTTGTCATTGATATTGGAAGAGATCCTGTTACTAAAAAACGTAAACAAAAAAGAGTATCTAGCTTCACTAGTGAAAAGAAAGCTCGTGCGGCAATGAATGAAATGATAGTGGAATTAAATCGCGGCGGATATGTTGAACCTACTACAGAAACATTAGGAGATTATTTAGACAATTGGCTGGAGCATAAAAGGAAAAGAGTTGTACACAGCACATATTTACACTATAAAGGGAATATCAATAATCACATTAAGCCTGCAATTGGAGACATCCGAGTTCATGAATTAAATGCCAGACAAGTACAACGGTTCTATGACTCTTTATTAGATAACAAATTATCAGAACGATCTGTGCATCATATCCATCGTATTTTATCAAATGCCTTAGATTATGGTGCAAAACTAGGCGATATAAATAAAAATGTAGCTAAAGCTGCAGAACCAGCAAGAGTTCGAAAAAAAGAAATGGAATACTGGCCTATAGAATCATTATCTAAATTTATTAACGATACAAGAAACGAAAAATTTTTTATTGCTTGGTATATAGCTTCATTTACAGGTATGCGGCAAGGTGAAGTATTAGGGCTTAAATGGGATTGCATAGACTTCTCTAATAAAAGGATATATGTGAAAAGATCTTTAAAGCGTTCAGAAGAAAATAATTATCATATTGCTGATCTGAAAAATAATTCAAGTTACCGTTCTATTTCAATATCTGATTCGGATGTATTTGAATTAAAAAAACATCTTAATGAACAGAAACGAATTAAGATGAATGCAGGTGACTCCTATATAGATAATAATTTAGTTGTAGCCACTGGCATAGGAACTCATGTATTACCTTCTAATCTTGGTAGAGCGTTTCGAAGAGCCATAAAACGATCAAAGGTAAATAAAATAAGGTTTCATGATTTACGACATACTCATGCTTCTATGCTATTTGCGTTAGGTGTCCATCCTAAAATCGTACAAGAACGTCTTGGACATTCATCTATACAAGTTACGCTAGATACTTATTCTCATATGCTCCCTAATATGCAGGAAGCAGTCGCAGAAAGTTTAGAATCCGCATTTAAAAACCAACAAGAAAACAAGAACGTTAGTTCTGATTTCATGAGTGATGTGACCAATCCGTGACCAATTTTAAAAATGACAACCGATAAACCTACGCCCCCGGCAGGATTCGAACCTGCGACACACGGTTTAGGAAACCGATGCTCTATCCCCTGAGCTACGGGGGCAAGTAAAAAATATAAACAATAAATTAAACTTCATAGTGCCAAATCTCATTTTTTGATCCAGCACTATCTATTATACAAAATTCCTCCACACTTGAAAAGTACTACGTCCCTTCACAGAGTGTACATGGTTTCTACATAATGAGTATGATAAAATAGTGTACATCTGTTTTCTTACTAGATTGGAGGAAAAAACAATGGCACACGTACCATTTATCGCTATTGAAGGACCAATTGGTATAGGGAAAACCTCCCTTGCTGAAAAATTGTCCGCCCATTTTCAATTTCAGTTGCTAAAAGAAATCGTTGAAGAAAATCCATTTCTAGGAAAATTTTACGAAAATATTGAGGAGTGGAGTTTTCAAACAGAAATGTTCTTTTTATGCAATCGATTTAAGCAACTAGAAGACATTGACAAACAATACTTACGCAACGGAAAATCTGTCGTTGCTGATTATCATATATCAAAAAACATGATTTTTGCCAAGCGTACTTTACCCGAAGATAAATTCGATAAATACGAGAAAATTTATCATATTTTAACAGCAGATATGCCTGTACCGAATATGATGATTTATTTGCATGCAAGTTTAGATACCATTTTAGAACGCATCCGAAAACGTGGCAGGGAAATGGAACAAAACATACAAGCACCTTACTTGGAACAGATTGCAGCGGATTATGAAGACTTTATGAATCAATTTGAAAAACTGCACCCAAATATTCCAGTTATTCGTATTGATGGAGACAAGGTAGATTTTATTTGTTATCAACAACATTTAGATCAGATTATGGAACAAGTGTCCATGAATTTGAAGCAACTGAACTGCAAATAAAGAAGAAATGGAAATAGAAGGAGAATTACACCAATGAACGCAAGAGAAAAATATCACATCCCTCATGATAGCATTATTACGATCGCAGGTACGGTCGGGGTCGGAAAGTCAACGATGACAAACGCTCTAGCAAAAGCATTAAACTTTAAAACATCGTACGAAAAAGTAGATACAAATCCATATTTAGAAAAGTTTTATGGTGATTTTGAAAGATGGAGTTTTCATCTACAAATTTATTTTTTAGCAGAACGGTTTAAAGAACAGAAAAAAATCTTTGAATATGGGGGTGGCTTTATTCAAGACCGCTCTATCTATGAAGATACAGGCATTTTTGCAAAAATGCATTACGATAATGGAACAATGTCCAAAACTGATTATGAAACTTACACGAACTTATTTGAAGCAATGGTCATGACCCCGTATTTCCCACATCCTGACCTACTTATTTATTTAGAAGGTTCATTCGAAGCGATTATTGAAAGAATTCATGAACGTGGACGGGAAATGGAAAAGAACACGGATATTTCCTATTGGAAAGAATTGTATTATCGTTATCAAGAATGGATTAATAACTTCAACGCTTGCCCTATCCTGCGAATCGATATAGCTGATTATGACTTGATGAAAAAAGAAAACTCAATTGAACCTATTCTAGAGCGTGTCGGCCATTTTATCCAGCAATCTCGTCGTTGGAAATCTCGTGACCGTGTATAAAATAATTTTTCTATCCGTGGGGGGAGTTTCCCCACGGATTGTTTGCACTATTGGGATGAAAATATTATAAAAAACGTTACAGCTTGTATCGAGAGCCACCATCTTCTATGTAAAGCGTCTACAGGTACGTTTTTTATAAAGTGAATTTTCAATCAGTAGAGGGGGTTTTTTCACCCTCACTGATCGTTAAGTGAACCAACTGGAGATTTAGGTACTGTTATCTCCCACTTAGACTTGTTCTTGAAGTGGGAGTACTTACAGCACCTTATATGACAAAATACTTTTCTATCCCAACTAAAAGCTAATATTTCTTGTTCATTCTCCTAATTCAATAGAACGATCTCTTGCTGCATAAATACATTTGCTTATTACTTGTTGAAAATCTTGTTGTGCTAAAGTTTGGATCCCTGCTTTTGTTGTACCTGCTGGACTTGTTATTTTCTTGCGTAATTCTGCTGCCGTTTCATTTGTTTCATGCAACATGTTTCCAGCACCTAGCACTGTCTGATGAATTAACTGTTTAGCTGTCTCTGGATTCATGCCGGATTCAATAGCTGTTTGCTCCATTGCTTCGACAAGATAATAAATATACGCCGGTCCACTTCCAGAAATCCCTGTCACCAGATGCATTTCTTTTTCTTCCACTTGAACGGTTGTTCCAATCGTATCGAACAATTCTTTCGCTATGCTCATATGCTCTTCTAAAGCGTGCGTTCCAGTACATAAAGCAGTAGCTGAAAAACCGATGGAAGCAGAAGTATTAGGCATCGCTCTAACAACAGGGGTAGATATGCCAATCCACTGCTCTATCTTTTCCGTTGATATTCCTGCTGTAACTGAAACAATCAAATGCCTCTCTTCTATATATGGTTGAATGGAAGCAAGTGCTTCTTTCATATCACACGGCTTTGTAGCCAATACAATGACATCTGACCATTCTATTAGTTGTTGTTTATCACGCATACTGTCTATGTGATACTTTTGCTTTAAATCAGCTATTCGTTGGTGATTCATTCGATTTGTTATCATAATGTGCTGTTTATCGATAATGGTTGATTCAATTAAGCCAGAAATAATTGCTTCGGCCATAGAACCAGCACCAATAAATGCAAGGTTTTTATCCATCGTAGTAACAACCTCCTTGTTAAAATCATTTTTAGAAAAACTTAGCTTCTCGCTAAGTCTCTATACCATAAACCTTTTAAAAACAAAAAACTCTCTCCATCCTAAATAAGGACGAAAAGAGTTTTCCGCGGTACCACCTATATTGGCATGAGTCCCATGCCCAGCTTTTCTTGTTAACACAGTTTTTAACTGCGGTCAGGTTTATTCTAACAGCTCAGTAGGTAGGTTCATATCAGCCGTCTACGTGTGGGGTCTTTCAGCCGGTGAACCCCATTCTCTGTCGTCCGTACATGATACAATTGGCCTCGTCATCGCTTTTTTATTTTTATTTTATTAATTATGTACTATATGCATAAAACAAATCATTGTCAAGTTCAAACAATTAAAAACGTACTTACATCAAAAAAATCGCTACAATGTAACGATTTTTTTATCTCCAAAATTTTATGCGCTAATTTTAAAAATGGAGGAGGTAGAGGGATTCGAACCCCCGCGGGCTGTTACACCCCTGTCGGTTTTCAAGACCGATCCCTTCAGCCAGACTTGGGTATACCTCCGTGGCGACAAGATATAATATACCATGTTCTTAACATACTTGTCAATTCCTAATTACTATTTTTTTATTTACTAACATAGATATATATTTCTCAAAGGTTGGCACAGAATTATGCATAAAGCTGTGCCAAGACCTTGCTATACCTCTTTTACAACCGTACCTGCATACCTGTCATGCGGAAGTACAGCTCCAGCTTCTCCTTCAAAGGAATGTCGGTTAATAATGTATTGTAAGTTACTTAACGTGTCACGATAAGCCATTCGTTTAAAAAGTTGTATCGGTGTCAACTCAAAACCTGTTTTGCTTCGTAATTCTAGCCCCATCAATTTATAACCCACCGTTTGTCTACATTGCTTTAGTTGTATGTACTCGAGCGACCACATGACAACGGTTGGGGTTACTACAGTATGAATAAACTCATTCTTTACTTTTTTCCGTAAAACGTATTCAACCCCCACAGTTACAGCGGTAGAAATTGCTACATCAATAAAAAGAGCCTTCATCCTTTGTTTGGTTAACGACTTCATTTCATCCCCTCCTATGTTCGTCTAGCTGTTATACGCACAAGAAGCATGAAAGTTTCCTGAAAATGTAGAAAAACAAAATTAATATCCTGCTTTAAAGAGAATATTTAGCAGAGATAGAAGGTGCTGTAACCTCAGGAATTGGTAGGTGTCTAAGTGAAAATAACAGCTACTACATCCCCATTTCTTCTAGAAACTTTTAGGTAATATCTTACATACTAAGAAAGTAGGGGATAAAAGAACCACCCACTAATTACCGCAACATCAATCAAAATTATTTCTCCGTTTTATAAAGAAATTCCTTCCTTACCCTGTCAAGAGCTGTCTCATCCGTTAACAATTTTAGCGCTGTAAATGCCACTGCTTTTGCTCCAACAATTAATGCTTCATCTGCTTGCTTTGACTTGGCAGCTTCTCGAAACGAAACAGTATGACCAATTAAACTACTCGAGCCAATTTTAATATGCGGATGAATTGTTGGAACTACTTGGCTTATATTCCCTGCATCTGTCGAACCTAAAGCTTGCGAATAACGTTCAAGTACTGTCTCTCCGAATTGCTCTATTTCCGTTTTAAAAATATCATCTAGACTCTCATTGATAATAAAATTATCCACTTCATTTTGAAATGGAGATACTTTTACTTTGGCTCCTGTTGTTAAAGCAGCACCCTCTGCAATTGCTTTTACTCGCTCCGTAACTTGATTCAAACCTTCCCTTGTTCTTGCACGAATGAAAAATCGAGCTTTCGCATAATCAGGTACAACGTTAGGAGCGTCACCGCCATCTGTAATAATGCCATGTATCCGTACATCGTTTGAAACATGTTGACGTAAAGCATTGATGCCATTAAACAATTGAATAACCCCATCTAACGCATTAATTCCTTGATCTGGATGCGCAGAAGCATGAGCAGTTTTACCAAAAAATTCAAAGTCGAGCGGATCTACTGCCAATGTAGGACCTGTCAGCCGTGTATCTGCACCAGGATGAAGCATAAGGGCTGCATCAATGCTTTCTGTAATTTTAGCTTTAACAAAGCTGCCTTTTGCACTGCCATTCGGTCCACCTTCTTCAGCAGGCGTTCCAAAGACTACTACTTCACCACCTACTTCATCGATTACTTGACTTAAACCAATGGCAGCACCAACACTTAACGTACCAATGATATTATGACCACATGCATGACCGATCTCTGGTAAAGCATCATATTCCGCTAAAAACGCAATTCTCCTTCCGTCCAAAGCACTTTTCTTTCTAGCGATAAACGCAGTAGCATGCCCTGCCACATCCAATTGAACATCAAAGCCATTTTCCACTAAAATATCTGTTAATGTTTTAGCAGCATATGTTTCTTGATTTCCAATTTCAGGATGAGCATGGATATCATGACTAATCTGAATATATCTTTCCTTATTAGCCGCTATATTTTTTGCTATTTCCTGTTTCCAAATCGTTGTCGTTTCTGTAGTAAACGTCATTATTATCACCTCATTTTAAATTTAGTAGCCAATTTCACTTAATGGCACAAAAGTTGGAATAGAATTTCCGTCACGTTCTTTTTCAATAAATTTAGCTACATCTTCAGTTTGGTAAATCTCTGCCAGCTTCGTCAATACTTGATCATCTTTATTCTTTTCCTGAACAGCAATAATGTTAATATAGGCTGTAGCTGTTTCATCCTCATGATATATAGCATCTTTCAATGGACTTAATCCTGCGTCTACGGCTATTCCATTGTTTATAATTGAAGCATCCACATCAGGAAGGACTCTTGGCGTTTGCCCAGCAACAAGTAATTCAAATTGCAGATTTCTTGGGTTGTCAATGATTTTATCTAAAGCACCATTGCCATCGAAGTCTTCCGCTAATTTAATCAAACCTGCGTCCTGTAATAATAATAAACCTCTTCCCATATTGGTAGCTTCTTTTGCTAAAGCAATCGTCCCTCCTTTAGGTATGTCCTCTGTGGTACCATGTTTTTCCGAATATAACCCCATTGGAGCAATGACCGTCGTGGCAATTGGTGTTAAATCTAAATCATGTTCTTTTATAAACGCATCAAAATAAGAAACCGTTTGGAATGCATTTGCATCAATCTCTCCTTCTGCTAAAGCCAAATTAGGTTGCACATAATCGGAGAAACGAACAATTTCTACGTTTATCCCTTCATCCTTAGCTTTTTCCGCTACATAATCCCAAATCGTCGTATCAGAACCGCTAATACCAACTTTCACCGTGGAACTAGCTTCACTGCTAGAACAAGCGCTAATAATAATTAATGGAATGAATAGGAAAAATAAAGCTGCTAATCTTTTCATAAAAAACTCTCCTCGTATATATTTTCAGGCGTTTTTTACTCATCCACCTGTTTTCATTCTTACTACGTATTCCTCTAAGCATATCCTACCACGTTCCCAGTAAACCTTATTATCTTCGTCGCACTCGTCTGGCTAGGTAGTTTCCGAGGGACTGTAATCCTTGTACCATGATGATAAGGATCCCTACAGTAAGGAACATCACGACCGTGTCAAAACGCTGGTAGCCATATGTAATAGCTAAATCACCAAGGCCTCCTCCACCAACTGCTCCAGCCATTGCAGAAGCTCCTACTAAACCAATTGTTGCAATCGTTATGCCTAGTAATAACGAACTTCGTGCTTCTGGTAAAAGAAAACGAGTCATAATCTGCCATGGCGTTGCCCCCATTGCTTGTGCTGCTTCTATAACCCCTGGGTCAACTTCCAGTAAAGAGTTTTCTATTAATCTAGCAATATAAGGGCCAGCAAATAATATCATTGGTACAATTGCAGCAGCTGTTCCAATCGAAGTTCCAACAATCAGCCTTGTGAATGGAATAACGGCTACCATCAAAATAATAAATGGAATAGAACGAAATATATTTATTCCTGTGTTTAATATAGTGAAAATAATTTTATTTTCCCAAAGATGCCCCTTTCTCGATACGACTAATAAAACACCTAATACAAGTCCGATAAGAAAAGAGAAAATTAATGATACGCCGACCATGACGACCGTTTCCCATAAAGCTTGTAAGAGTTGTTCTTGATCAACTAACATCTGCTAACACTTCCTTTACAGTAACCTTTTGTTGATGAATATGTAGCAAAGCTCGTTTCATCTCCTTCTCTGTACCTGAAAATTGAACGATGAAATTGCCAAAAGGAATCCCTTGTATTTCTGTAATGCTGCCATACAGTATATTGACATCTACGGTATACGTTTTAGCAACTTGTGATAATAAAGGCTCGCCTGCACTATTACCGACAAACACAATGCGATATATATGCCGGTCTTCTCGCTGTTCACGAAGTAACGCATAAATCGACTCCGGTATATGGTCATTCATCACAGAACTTACAAACTTAGCAGCAATCGCTGTTTTTGGTTTTGAAAATACTTGAAATACACTGCCCGACTCCACTATTTTTCCTTGATCTAAAACACCAACCCGATCACAAATCGCTTTGATGGCACCCATCTCATGCGTAATCATTAAAATCGTCACTCCATATGCCTGATTTACCTGTTTTAACAGTTGAAAAATAGATTTTGTTGTTTCTGGGTCAAGTGCAGATGTTGCCTCATCACATAAAAGCACTTTCGGATTCGTAACTAAAGCACGAGCTATCCCTACGCGTTGTTTTTGCCCTCCAGATAGCTGATCGGGGTAACTGTTTGCTTTATCTTCTAAACCAACAAAAGCGAGTAACTCTAATACTCTTTTTCTCACTTCCTCTTTAGGACGTTTTGCCACTAGTAGAGGCATCGCTACATTCGTAAACACTGTTTTTGAATGTAAAAGATTAAAATGTTGAAAAATCATACCGATATTCCGTTTTGCTTCACGTACTTCTTTTGCAGTTAATTGTAAGAGATCCTTTCCATCTATGATTACTCTTCCAGATGACGGACGTTCTAAAGCATTCACACAGCGTATGAGCGAGCTTTTTCCTGCACCACTAAATCCAATCACACCATATATTTCTCCTTTTTTTACCTGTAAATCCACGTTGTGCAATGCTTTAACAGATTCACCTTTTCCTTCATACACTTTCGTTACCTGATCAAATATAATCATTGAACCAATCCACCATTCTTTTTCACTTAAAATCGCTTTGTATGGCAATTGTTCCATGTGAAACAATTGCCATGGATCTAGCTTTTCCAAAAATAACAAAGATGTTCTTATACTATAAACCTTTAAACTTTTATGCTTTCCTATAGTATAAAAAATACCCCTTCCATAAGAAGAGGTATTTTTTATACATATCCTCTTCTTATCTTTCAAACTACTTGTTTGCTGGATTTGGCACAGTACTCATATGAGTCCGCTGCCGAGGCTTCTATGGGCCAGTCCCTCCACCTCTCTAGATAAGAAGTATGTTATTTTTTGGCGGTAACACCACCGTTTTGCTTAAGTTATAAACTCTGAAAATTCCACCCTTTCCTATTGCGTAAAAAGAAATCCCTCCTTATACGAAATAAGAAGGGATTTCCAATCTATTGGTTTCCGCTTCTTATTTTTCAAGCATGCTTGCTTGTTGGATTTAGCACAGTACTACTTACGAGTCCGCTGCCGAGGCTTCTAAGGGCCAATTCCCTCCACCTCTCTTAATAAGAAGAAATATTATATTTATTTTTGATCAAGATATTGTGTTATATCATACTACGGTTTCCTTTACTTGTCAAACAGATTTTTAGAAAAAATGGGCTATCGCCAAGCCTTTATTGCGATAAAAATTTTATCCGCGGATGTTTCCTGTTATCTTTCAGACTATGTTCCTTTTAAAAAAAAGATGCATGAACCGTTGTTCCAGCCTTCGTCAATAAGCCCAAAATGCGACTTTGCTCTTCTATTTACCATTTGACTCACAGTAAATGTTTGAATTGGCTTATTGAATGACCTTTTTTCCTCCCATATATGGACGCAATGCTTTTGGAATAACAACCGTTCCATCCTCTTGCTGGTAATTTTCCAAAATAGCTGCAACAGTTCGACCAATAGCCAATCCAGAGCCGTTTAATGTATGCACAAATTCTGGTTTTGCTTTTGCTTCTCTACGAAAACGGATATTGGCACGTCTTGCCTGGAAGTCTTCAAAATTAGAGCAAGAAGAAATTTCCCGATACGTATGCTGACTAGGGATCCATACTTCGATATCGTACTTCTTAGCTGCTGTAAAGCCTAAATCTCCTGTACACATACTCATCACACGATAAGGAAGCTCTAATAACTGTAATATTTTCTCTGCATGATTTGTTAACACTTCCAATGTTTCATAGGAATCTTCAGGTTTAACAAAATGGACAAGCTCGACTTTATTAAATTGATGCTGACGAATCAGACCTCTTGTGTCTCTTCCAGCAGATCCTGCTTCAGAACGAAAGCAGCTACTAAATGCAGCAAATTTTTTCGGTAAATCATCTATCTTTAAAATATCATCACGATAATAATTTGTTACTGGCACTTCTGCAGTCGGAGCTAAATAATAATCCCATTCTTCTAGTTTAAAGGCGTCTTCTGCAAATTTTGGTAATTGCCCTGTCCCAGTCATACTAGTTCGATTCACAATTTGTGGTGGCAACATTTCTTCATAGCCATGTTCATCCACATGGAAATCTAACATCAGGTTCCATAATGCACGCTCTAATCTTGCACCAAGTCCTTTATAAAAGACAAACCTACTCCCAGTCACTTTGCCAGCTCGTTCAAAGTCAACGATGTCTAAGTCTGTTGCTACATCCCAGTGAGGCTTTGGTTCATAGGAAAATGGCGTCTTCTCTCCCCAACTCCGCACCTCGACATTATCATCTTCATCTTCACCAATTGGTACACTTTCATGAGGAATATTAGGAATAGACAACATGATTTGCTCTAAATGTTCATTAATTTGCTTTAATTCGCTATCCAACTCAGCAATTTGGTCGCCTACTTCTCTCATTTCTTTAATCGCAGGCTCAGCATCTTGCTTTTCTCGCTTTAGTACAGAGATTTGTTTCGATACTTCATTTCGCTTCGCTTTTAACTGCTCTGTCTCGGAAATTAGTTGACGACGCTTTTCATCTAACTCGCCAAAATGATCCAGTTCTGATAAGTCCTCACCACGATGCGCTAATTTTTGTTTTACTTCTTGGAAATGGTGACGTAAAAATTTCAAATCTAACATTTGAGTTCCTCCTTATATGATTTAAATTAAAATGGATCCCTTATTTAAGAAGAAATTAGCTTGTCGCCAATTTCTTATGGCAGAAGAGCGCTAAATTGTTTTATACTATAGACCCTTTCTTTCTATAAGTGTAAAACACGTTTTAACAATACGAGCCATTTTTCACCTAAAACTTTAAATACAAAAAACTCCCGTCCCTATGAATAGGGACGGGAGTTTTACCCGCGTTGCCACCCTGATTGAAGAACGCAACAAAGCACACTCTTCCAGCTTAAACGTGATAACGGCACATATCCGGGTTTATTTACTCTATCGTTCGATAAACCAGCTCAAGGATGGATTCATAGTTGTTTTACATCGATTTGCACCACCCATCGACTCTCTACTGAAAAACAAACTACTACTATTTCCTGTCAAAACTGTTATTGTCTTGTTTATTATCTTCTATGATAACCGATTTTTCATATATAATCAACTACAACCAACATAACAATTTATGATTTATTGGTAGCTGTCAAATGAATAAAGTAAGAAATTAACCTATGGTCATCCGTTAATTCAGGATGAAAGGCTGTAGCAATAAATGGGCCTTGACGAACAGCAACAATATGCTCGTCATACGTAGCTAGAATTTCAACATTCTTTCCGACTTCCACTACGTATGGAGCGCGGATAAACACTGCACGAAAACCTTCTGCAATACCAGCTACATCCAATTCTGCCTCAAAACTGGCCACTTGACGTCCAAATGCATTTCTAGCGACAGTCATATCAATCAGACCTAGATGCCCTTCTGCTTGTCCTACAATCGATTTTGCCATGATAATTAAGCCAGCACAAGTACCGAAAATAGGTTTACCTTTGTCTGCGAAATTTTGAATCGCTGTAAAAATTCCATAACTATCCATTAACCGTCTGATAGTTGTACTTTCACCACCAGGCAAAATTAACCCATCGATTTCTTCTAGCTGTTCTTTTCTTTTTATTTCTACAGCATTAGCCCCACATGCATGAATGGCACGGATATGTTCGCGTACCGCCCCCTGTAGTGCGAGGACTCCAATTGTTGTCATAAAACATGCCTTCTTTCTTACTCGCTACGATCTTGCATTCGGTCATGAGCTTCAATTGTAGCCATATCTAGCCCTTTCATCGCATCGCCAAGATCTTTGGAAAGTTCTGCAATTAGTTTATAGTCTTGATAATGTGTCGTTGCTTCCACGATAGCTTTGGCGAATTTAGCCGGATTTGCTGATTTAAATATACCAGAACCAACAAATACACCATCAGCTCCTAATTCCATCATTAGTGCTGCATCGCTTGGCGTAGCAATACCACCTGCTGCAAAATTAACTACAGGCAAGCGACCCTCTTCACGAATCTGCAATAATAATTCAAATGGCGCACCAATTTCTTTTGCATATGTCATAACTTCATCACGGGACATAGCAGACACCATGCGAATTTCCGATTGTACTTGGCGCATATGACGCACAGCTTCAACGATATTTCCTGTACCAGGCTCTCCTTTTGTCCGTAGCATCGAAGCGCCTTCGCCTATACGACGAGCTGCTTCCCCAAGATTACGGCAACCACAAACAAACGGTACCGTATAATCAGATTTATTAATATGATAAATATCATCGGCAGGAGTTAAGACTTCACTTTCATCAATATAGTCTACACCCATCGCTTCTAAAACACGTGCTTCTGTAATATGTCCAATTCGAGCTTTGGCCATCACTGGAATGGATACAGCTCCAAGTACTTCTTCTGTAATTGTCGGATCTGCCATCCGAGCTACGCCACCAGCAGCTCGAATATCCGAAGGAACACGTTCAAGTGCCATAACAGCTACTGCACCTGCTTCTTCAGCGATTTTAGCTTGTTCTGCATTGACAACATCCATAATGACGCCGCCTTTTTGCATTTCTGCCATACCTCGTTTTACACGTTCTGTACCTATATTTGACAAAGCAACCGCCCCCTAATCTCATTCTTATTTCGTATTCTTCATAAAAGTATTACTATACACAATGCTGACTATGCTTAAAACAAACCTTTAATCCAGTCTACCACTGTATTAAATAAATCAACAAAGAAATCACCTATTGCTCCTATTGTTAACATAAACCAATTCGATTTCTCCACACTAGTGTCAGTTACAACATCTACTGTACTATTACTATCCTTGGTAATATACCCATAATCATTATCAGCTTTATACATAATTTGAGCTGTCCCTATTTTTTCACCTTTTTTAATAGGTGCTGTTAGCTCGCCGTCTTTATTTAACTTTTCTTGATCCAGTGTATACGTTATTTTATACAAATCTTTTTCATCTGGTTTGATTGGCAAAGATACAGATTCAGCAAGTGATATGCTTACATCATCTTTCTTTCCTTTATTAACCGGAATGCTAGATTTATCTTCCAATTGATACCCGGCAGGGAAAATTTCTGTATTCTCAAATTTTTGAAAGCCGTAATCTAGTAATTTAGCAGTTTGCTCAAAACGCTTTGCTTCGCTTTTCGTTTTCATGACAACAGAAATTAAACGGCGATCTCCCTTTTTTGCAGTTCCAGTAAAGGTATAGCCGGCTAAATCGGTGAAACCAGTTTTTAAACCGTCAACACCTTCATAATAAAATTCTTCAAAATTAGTTTTATCATGCTGGAGCATCCAATTTAAATTACGAAGCTCCTTGCCATCAAATTTCACGGTCGGCTTGCTTGATATTTCTAAAGCCTTTGGAAAATCATGAATAAGATGGTAAGCTAATAAAGCTGCAGACTTCGCAGAGAGATAGTTCACTCCATTGGGATCTGTCCCTTTTGGATGGTTGTCCCCTAATGATTCATTTTCAATTCCAGTTGAATTGACAAATTCAAAATCTGGCAGACCCATCTCTTCTCCCTTTTTATTCATTAATTTGACGAATTCTCCTTCTGAACCGGCAATAAGTTCTGCAAGGGCAATGGTAGCTGCATTATCCGAATTAATCGCCATTGCATGATAAAGATCTTTTACCTTATAATCCTTCGCTTGCTTTAATCCGATTCCGGAGAAAGTTGAATCTGCGGAAATGCTGTATGGGTAGTCGCTAATCTGTGTTGTTGTATCCCAGCTGATTTGACCTTTTTCAACAGCTTCCCATACTAAGTACTCTGTCATCATTTTGGTCATACTAGCTGGAGGAAACAATTTATCCGCATTTTTAGCAAATAAAATTTTCCCTGTATTTGCATCTACCAAGATAGCAGATTCTGCTTCAAGATCTACTTCTGAAGCTTGCGCAGATAATGGCTGTATTGCGATAGAAAATGCCATTATAACGGTTGCCAGAAAAATAAAGAAACTTTTTCTCATAACATGTTTCACTTTCTTGTACCCCCAACTGTAGTTTAACCTTTTCCTTCCTATGTATGTCCAAAACGTTTGCTAGCCATTAATTTTATCAGTAGTTTTCTCTTTTTTAAACATACATAGAAAAATAACGTACACCTTTTTCGTGCACTTAGTTATTTTACCATATAAAAAGATAAAAAAATAGATGGGGATGTATCCCACATCTACTTTTTGTACTATAAGGAATGATTGAGTATAAGCGAGACTTAGAAATATCCAAATTTTTCTAATCTATTACATCTTAAACGATATAATTTGGAGCCTCTTTCGTAATTTGTACATCATGTGGATGGCTTTCCCTTAAGCCAGCATTCGTAATTCGAATAAATTTTCCGTCCTGGCGCAATGCTTCAATGGATGCGGTACCGCAATATCCCATGCCAGCACGTAGCCCTCCTACTAATTGATGAATCGTATCTGCTAAAGGACCCTTATATGCTACACGGCCTTCAATTCCTTCTGGCACAAGCTTCTTCGTCTCAGATTCCTCCTGGAAGTAACGATCCTTAGAACCTGCTTTCATCGCCCCAACTGAACCCATGCCTCGATACACTTTATACTGTCTACCTTGGTAGATTTCTGTTTCTCCTGGGCTTTCCGTAACACCTGCAAACATACTTCCGAGCATAACAGCATGCGCGCCTGCTGCTAGTGCTTTGACAATATCCCCAGAGAATTTAATACCACCATCTGCAATAACAGGTACGCCATATGGTGCAGCAGCTTTTGCACAATCATATACAGCTGTAATTTGTGGAACGCCAACCCCTGCAACTACTCTAGTCGTACAAATCGATCCAGGACCAATTCCAACCTTAACAATGGAAGCACCTGCTTCTATTAATGCTTTTGTTGCTTCCGCCGTCGCAACGTTTCCAGCTACAATATCTAAATCAGGATAAATTTTTCGTACTGCTTTTACTTGGTCAATGACGCCATTCGAATGGCCATGAGCAGTATCAATGACAATAACATCTACACCGGCTTCTACAAGCTTTTCAATTCGTTTCATCGCATCACCAGTAACACCCACAGCTGCTCCTACGAGTAACCTTCCTTGAGTATCTTTGGCTGCTTTAGGAAATTCGATCACTTTTTCAATATCTTTAATTGTAATAAGCCCTTTTAAAGTTTGTTTATCATCTACTAGTGGAAGCTTTTCAATTTTATATTGCTGCAATATTTTCTCTGCTTCTTCTAGTGTTGTACCAACAGGTGCAGTTACGAGCTGTTCCTTCGTCATCACATCAGAAATAGCTATGGAATAGTCTTGAATAAAGCGCAAATCACGATTTGTTAAAATACCGACTAGCTTTTGTTCCTCAACATTATTTACAATAGGTACGCCAGAAATGCGAAATTTCCCCATAAGATGTTCTGCATCATATACTTGATGTTCTGGTGTCAAAAAGAATGGATTGGTAATTACGCCACTTTCTGAACGTTTTACACGATCTACCTGCTCTGCCTGTTCTTCGATGGACATATTTTTATGAATAATTCCAATACCACCTTGACGAGCCATCGCAATTGCTAAACTTGCTTCTGTTACCGTGTCCATCCCTGCACTCATCAATGGTGTATTTAATGTAATTTTATCCGTTAACGTTGTACTTACATCTACATCCTTCGGTAACACCTCGGACTTCGCTGGCACTAGCAAAACATCATCAAAAGTTAAACCGTCTTTTACAAACTTATCTTCACGCATTCATTATCCTCCTTTTTTAATTTAGCAATGGAAAGCAATTCCTGTTGTAACCATTTTGTGGCTATATGCAAACTTACATGTATGGTTAATCCGTACTGAGATAAACTAAAATAAGATCTATTTTTATATACAATACGCCAATGGATTAGCTTTTTCAACCCGATTTTAAAGGAAATAAAAAGTAAATGGATTCAAAATTTTTGCATAGTTAGAAGGTGTGTATATGCTTCGTGAAGATATTTTTTTAACTTATTTACAATCGCAGCAGACGGCTCAATCCTACTTACACCATTGCTATGTAAAAAATAATGTAGTCGATGCAGAAGTGAATAGTTATCATAATTGCAACGCTTTTCTCTATTATATGGATCATGGAAAGCGTTTCTTTGAACAAGGGAGAAAGACAGAACCATTTATGCAGCCGATCCTTTATTTTTACGGCATGGTTCACCTTATTAAAGCTTGTTTGTTAACAAAGCGTCCTCATTATCCAGAATCAACAAATTTATTAGCACATGGTGTAACTGCAAGAAAAAAGAAGAAGAAAAATTATCATTTTCTAAACGATGAAGTAAAGGTACAGCATAATGGACTCTTTCCATACTTTTCAGAGCATTTATTTGCGCTAGAAACCCCGTTTGAAAAACGGAGTATGCAAAAATTACTCGCGCTCATTCCCGAAATGCAACCTGTTTTCCAGTTAGATCAGAATCCGCATTTGGCAGCTGTAGGAAGAATATCATCACCACTGTTAGAATTTCCAGTTCATTTGTTAGATAGCTATCACTTAACTGAAGCGGCTTTTATAAAGCGAATTCAAGCATACGTACCTCCTATTAAATATACAGATACGGATAAGCAAAAGATTCGAATGGAGGTAGAGGAACCTATTTTAGAGCCTTGTGG